>JACQNA010000045.1 GCA_016203335.1 Candidatus Woesearchaeota archaeon | reverse complement strand
GCATATTTATATATTTATCGGTTATCCGATATATTGGATTGAAACATTTTTATAGGAGAATGGGGAAGCGTATGCTATGGCACTCTGTGAGATGAAGGGGTTTTTGTCGTTCCTCGCCCTCTGGCTGATCAGCAAGCGGCCGATGGCTGGTGTTGAGATAGCCGCAGAGCTGGGGAGGCGGAAGGGGCATACCCCGAGCCCGGGAACAATTTACCCGGCATTAAAAGATTTGAAGGGCAAGGGGCTGGTCACTGTGGACAAGAAAAAGAGGTATGCCCTCACGCAGAAAGGAAAAAAAGAGCTGAACGCCCATCTCCGGTATTTCTTTGCGACATTCTGCGATGTCGAGGAGATGCGCTCGTGCTGCGGGAAGTGAGTCCTTATGAACACAAAAATCAACACCAAAAAACAGAAGGACGGGTTTGGATTAGCAAAGGGGGCAGAACCGTTCCTGGAGGAGCAGGAGCCGCACGGGGAACTCTGGTAGGAGATGTCATATTTGAGGCAGTAAAGCAACTGAAAGGGCGGGGAAAATCAGTCAGTATTATCACTTCCATACAAATGATTATCAGTAATTGCCTCTCCAAAATACTCCTGCAGTGAGTTACTTTTACGGCTATGCCTCAAGTGCCGAATTGCTCTCTCTTTAATCATCCGGATTCTTTCTTTAGTGAGAGAGTACGCTTTTCCTATCTCCTCGAGTGTCTTCGGCTCCTGGCCTATGCCATAATACCTGCGGATAATATCTGCTTCTCGCGGAGAGAGTATGGATAAAGCATCAGTAAGATCCGTTCTAAAGTCTTCTGCAGTAAGCCGGTCTTCAACTGCGTTACGTACAGCAGGCAATAATCTTTGGCTGCATGCAGATAATGCGATCAGATTTTCCGGCGGTACCGCAGCTTCAGCTATATATTTTCTTTTGAAATAGTTCCCCCTCAGTTGAGGAGGGAATACATCACCCTCAAAGATAAACACTCCTACATTCCGGTAAAAATCGCAGATCTGGCGTTGCCGTTGCTCTGAAGGAAATGCCCGCATTCCTTCGTATGCTAAGTATTGCCTATAACTAATTCCGATCTGCTCAGAGACATTTCGTGCGGATAAGCCAAGTTGCTCCCTTGCATGTACTAATGCAGCATTCTTGAGCCGCGCCTCCAAACGAATGCCAAACCGCCCTTTTCGGAATTTGGTGATGTTCATAGCAAGAGAAGATGATGCTCAGCTTATAAACATTACCTCAGCCAGCTACGCCTGAGTTTTGCAAAGGCATCTGCATGAATGGATTCCCTCATCTGCTCCATCAGCCGCATGAAGAAATGCACATTATGGTACGTCGCCAGCTGGTAGAATGCCAGTTCTTTCATGTTGAAGAGATGGTTCAGATAGGCTCGCGAGTAGCTTCGGCAGACGGTGCAGCCGCAATAGGGATCAATAGGTAAGGTATCAGTTTTATATTTAGTATTGTCAATCTGGATCCGCCATTTGTTTTCCCTCCTGCCACCTGCTTTTGGGGAAATAAACAGCAGCCCTGAGCGCGCGTGTCTCGTGGGAGCGACGCAGTCAAAAGTATCAATCCCCCGCTGCACTGCTGCAAAGACATCGTCAACATATCCGATGCCCAGCAGGTGCCGCGGCTTCTCAGCATCCAGCCTCGGCACCACCCATTCCAGGATGCGGTGCATGTCCTCTTTTTTCCTTCCCATGGAGCCGCCGATCGCATTGCCGGGGAAATCAAGGCTGCTGATAATATCTGCAGACTCCTGGCGCAGGTCCCGGAAATCCGACCCCTGGATAATGCCGAAGAGCGCCTGGCTCTTTTTCCGGTGGGCTTTCTTGCAGATCTCCGCCCAGCGGTGTGTACGCGCAACAGCCTGCTGCACATAATGATAATCAGACAGCGGCGAGGTGCACTCGTCAAACGCCATGATGATGTCTGCTCCCAGCGCCTCCTGTATTCGGATGGAATGTTTTGGGGTGAGCGTGATCCTTTTTCCGTCAAGATGCGACTTGAACGTTATTCCAGAATCATCAATCTTCGCAAGCGGCGGCATCTTTCGCGGTGCAGGGCCCGTATGCTCGCCGGGAAACATATTGCTCATCTTGCCCACCCCATGCTCCATGCCCAAGCCAAGGGAAAATGCCTGGTACCCGCCGGAATCAGTCATCAGCGGATGATCCCAATGCATGAACCCATGCAGCCCCTTGAATCTCTTGATAACGGCAACCCCTGGCCGCTGCATGATATGATAAGTATTTACAAAAAACACCTGGACGCCAAGCTCGTGCAGCTGCTGGTTGGACAGGGATTTGACTGACGCCCTGGTCCCCACCGGAACAAATGCAGGGGTCTCGATAATGCCGTGCGCAGTCTGAAGGATGCCCGCGCGTGCCCCATTGCTCTGGTGGGTGATGGTAAAGTGCATAGGATATAGTAAACAACGAGGGGTTTAAAAATCTCTCTCCCTTCTCTCAGCGAGAGAAGTAAAACATATAAACAGCAGGATATTATGGGGGAATATGCATCTCGCCAAGTGGTACACCCGCATCATCGGCATTGCATTCATCGCCGTGGTGATTACCTTGATCTCCGAATACCTCAATGCCGGCTTCTCCCCGGAGTCCATGCACAAGCTTTTCCATGTGCTGCTCGGCGTCATCATCGTATCTGTCTGCTGGAACAGGGAGAAGTTCTGGAAGCCATTGTGCGTTGCCAACGGCGCATTCTTCTCTTACCTTGCCCTGTTTGGCTGGCTGTTTCCGGATTTTGCGGGATTGGCAGCATTCAGCCTGATGGATACCCTGCTGCATGCCATTGTCGGTGTATCTGGCTTGGCTATCGGATTACTGGAAAAAGAGAGGTGAAACAATGATGTCAATGAGATGTATCATAATGATAATCATGGTACTGCTGCTGGCAGCCTGCGGGGTGGAAAAGCAGGCACAACAGACTGCAGACAATGCCCAAACAGGGGACGCGAGGAACGCCATGCCTGCTCCTGATGCCCCAGACACTGAAGAGATGACAGTAAAGCAAGGCTATGCCGGAACCCTGCTTGCTGGGGCTGCATCGCCATACCTCGCATTCACTCAGCAGGATTACGAAAAGGCAAAAGCAGAGGGAAAGCTCATCCTCCTCAACTTCTACGCCAGCTGGTGCCCAATATGCAAATCTGAAGAGCCGGAAGCGTTTGCCGCATTCAATGGATTACTGCAGGAGAACGCCGTCGGCTTCCGGGTGAATTACCGTGATTCCGAGACTGATGATGCAGAGACAGCATTGGCAAGGGAATTTGGAATTCCCTACCAGCACACCAAAGTGATTATCAAAGACGGAAAGTTGGTGCTGAAGGCCCTGGATTCCTGGAACAAAGAGCGGTATCTGGATGAAATCGCAAGGGCAATGGGATGAGGAATCCACTACGATGATTGAGGTATGCGAAAGATTCCATTCTCATGATTCCGGTAATGCCGGTACACTGCTCCGCTAATGCCCGCAGCAGGATAGACGATGAGCGGCGCTGCCCAATACGGCACTAATCCGCTGCGCAGCAGCCCATAATGCCCGATGAGCCGTAATCCAGTAGTAATGCCCGCACCGCGGATATGGCTGTGCACCAGATGGGATAGCTCTCTCTGCAAATGCCCGCCTCCCTGCGCATAATGGATTGTTGCATACGCGCTGATATTGCTGATGAAGAAAGCAGCGCCTTTCGCCGCTATGGTGCCAATGACGTTCCATTCATCACCGACAATATCCTGGAGAGAAGTGGTTGCCCATACTGCTGCGCCGTATCCAAAGGTGATGCCAATCGCTTCTGCAGCAGCATACCGCATATTCTGCCGGGTGAGGTATGGCTTGAGACGGTCAACGATATTCATGGTATCATGTCCCTAACGATGAAGATAGTGGTTTTGCCCGCAGGTCATAGTGAGTTGCCTGCTGGATCTCAACATCCAGCCTGCTGCCCAGCGGATAGCTCCCATTCACTACTACCGGCTTATACGCAGAATTCCTGCCGATCATGGTATCCCCTATCCCTTGCTCATCAATCAGAATGCTTCCCTTCCACCCAATCCATCGCTGGTTGCTCTCCAGGGAAATCCTGCGGAATAATGCAGTCATCTGCCGGGATCGCTCCTTGGTGATGCTGCCATGCACCTGCTCCATCGCAGCTGCCCGGGTATTTGGCCGGGGGCCGAACCGGGAGATATTGACGATGTCAGGCCTGGCTGTCTCCAACAGGCAGAGGGAGTCCTGAAACTCCTCCTCGCTCTCTGTCGGAAAGCCAGCAATCATATCCGTGCTCAAGGTGATGTCAGGAATCGCGTTCCTGAATTCCCGAACAATATGCAGGAATTCCTCAACCGTATATGCCCTCCACATCTTCCGCAAAATCCTGTTGCTGCCGGACTGCACCGGCAGATGGAGGAACTTGAACATCTTCTCTGATTTGTAGATGGCAATGAGCTCAGGAATCATGTCCTTGACATGGTTGGGATTAGTCATCCCCACCCGCATCTGGAAATCATAGGGCAGGCTGATCAGGCGGCGCAGTAATGCAGGCAGCGAGCTGCTGATATCCTTCCCATAGGCGCCAGTATCCTGGGATGTTATCCATATCTCCGTGATGCCCTCCTGCAATGCTTTTTCTGCCTGTGCAACAATGGCATCTGCATCATAGCTCATCAGCTTTCCCCTGCTCTGCGGCACGATGCAGTAGGTGCAGCTTCCCAGGCAGCCGGAAAGGATGGGGATAATCTCAATTACTTTGTTTTTCCGGATCTTGGGAAGGTTCAGCCGGGGAGCATGCTCTTTTCCTACGAACTGCAGCAACTGTTCATTCTGTGATGCTGCAACAATCCTGGAGACCTGTGCTAACTGGTGTGTTCCCAGGAGAGAATACCCAGAAACCCGCTCCGGCATGGACTGGGGGATGCAGCCCGCAATGATGATATGTTTGTCCGGATAAATCTCCTTGACCTTTCCCAGCCGGTTGAAGAATGCATGCTCGGTCGCCTGCTTCACATTGCAGGTATTGAAGATAATAGTGTCTGCATCATCAATATTGTACGCAATCTGATGCCCGTCTTCCTGCAATAAGCCAGCCATCACCTCAGAGTCAGACTGGTTTAATGAGCAGCCGGAGGTTTCGATGTATACAGTAGGCATACGAAGCGGTAAAGAAGGACGATATTAATAGTTTATCGTTTCGGAAATCGTTTACGCAAAATGGCAAGGTATTTTTGTACCTTTGCCACATGCAGCTGCGTCGTCTCAGGCAGGGCAGAGTCTGCCCGAAGATAGGCAGCAACCCTCCGCGGGCCGCAGTTATAGGCAGCAAGCGCTGTTTCCCAGGGCTCAGGAGCATCTAAGCGGGAGAAATAGTTATGGAGATCAGCAAGATAGCGCGCTGTTGCCATGATGTTCTTCTGCGGATCAAAGGGCTCGTGCATCCGCATTAATCCGGGGATATTATCACTATG
The DNA here is from genome assembly GCA_016203335.1 of Candidatus Woesearchaeota archaeon. Lineage (GTDB taxonomy): Archaea > Nanobdellota > Nanobdellia > Woesearchaeales > JACQNA01 > JACQNA01. The sequence goes on along the minus strand of JACQNA010000045.1, from coordinate 4,324 downwards.
CTGCTCAACAAGCATCCTAAGGCTCTTGCCGTATGCAGTATTTGCCGCGGTATAGGTTGCCCGCTGGTAGGTCTTCAGCCCGTAATGCGCAGCAATGCCCGGCTGCAGGCTCCCCAGCCCGCTGCCGCCGTCATCGCCTAAGTTCAGCATCAGGGGATCACCGCCGCTTTCGTGCATGATCAGCGCAAAAAGCTGGTGCTGCGGCATGCCGTACTCCTGCTCTTGGTCCCGGATCAGATCCGCATAGCGCTGCGTCCGCTGGATCCTGCCGTCAAGAACCGCCCGGGGCGTGTTCTTGAGCGTACTCGGAAATCGCCCTCTTGCTCCAAGCTGTGTCGGAAATCAGGGATTTCCGAGCACACTCAGAAATGCGAGGCATTTCTGATGAAGCAGGGAGTGTGCGAGTAGCGATTTCCGATACGTCAAGGGAGAATGGCGGTGCCGTAATGGTGTCTGGCGCATCATGCTCGATATCCTCAATGCCGCTGAATGCAGGCATGCCCTGCAATTTATGGGGGGCAGGTACGTCACGGATGGATAGATTATACTCCAACGGGCGCTCCCGCTCAGCAGCCTTGTCCACTACGGTAATTCCCAATGCGCCGGAAACCGCTGCCGCTAGCCCAAGCTTCAGCGCTTTGCCGAGCATGCCAGTAGGTTGTCGTATTCTCATAGGAAATACCTGAGAGAGGAACAGTGCAGGACATGGAGGGAAATCCCGGAGATATATCCTGCTGCGCCAGAGGGATTCACAGCCTTTTATAAAAGTTTCGCATGGCGAGTGGTAAACATATCCAGAACCTCCTTCCCCCTGCCGAGCAGCGCTTGCGCAGCTTCTGCATCCGGCGCATCTGCAATAACCCGGTATGTCCCCGCCTCTGTCTTGCTCTGCCGGAACCAGAGGAAACTCTCACCAAAACGGATTTTGATGCCTCCTGTCTCATCGCCGGTGTACTGGATTGGGTGCTCAGGGAAACTGGAGATGATATGCTCCCGGATATGGGGTATATCCGCACTGGCAACTTTTACCTGGTCAGAAAAGGTGGAGTATGCAGGCAGCGCCGCAACCAGATCTTCAATGCTCTTTCCGGTCTTTGCCATGATACGAAGCACAAAGCAGAGTGCAAGGATCCCGTCACGCACCGTGCCCGGCGGAATGATAATGCCCCCATTGCTTCCCTCACCTCCAATCGGCGAATTGCAGCTGAGCATCTCCTCAACCACATTCACCTCTCCGACTTCAACCTCGTGAACATCAGCGTGATGGTTTTCCGCTATCCGCCTCACCAGCCCAGAGGTTGCGTCATTCACCACTACTATCCCCTTTTCCTCCATCAGCACCTCATCAACAATCAGCGCCAGTATCTGGTTGCCGTTGAGCATCTTCCCGGAGGGCAGCATGATCTCCAAGCGGTCAGCATCGCAGTCAAACGCAGCGGCAAAAAGAGCGTTATGCTTCTTGGTAATCTCAGGAAGAGAGGAGAGTGCGTCAGCGGTCGGCTCAATCTGCCTGCGGAAGATTCCCAGAGCATCATTGACTGATATATTCTCTACATGCAGCCATTTGAGTATCTCATCCAGGATAACTGCCGCTGCCCCGCCGTTCGGGTCAGTCACGATGCGGAATCCTTGCCTTCTGATAGCGTCCACCCACTGGTTGCGGGTAAGGTTCAGCACATAGTGAAGGTACATCTCCAGCAGATGCGCATGCTTATCAACAATTTTCTGGTTCACCTGCCGCACGAGATTTCCCCGGTGAAACACAGCAATCACCCGCTGCATGTCCTGGGGAAGCAGCACCCCGCCGTTTTTCCTGAGCAGCTTCATGCCGTTATGCTCCGGCGGATTGTGGGAGGCAGTGATGATAATGCCGCCGTCTGCACCATACTGCCGGACCGCAAAGGATACTGCCGGAGTTGGCGCAACACCGACGTCAATGACATTCGGCAAGGCGCTCATGACTGCCTGCTTCAGCGCAAGCGATGATGCCCGGGTATCGCAGCCCACGACGAGCTTTGGCGCTTTGGAAAAGAGCGAGAGGTATGCAGCAGCATAATCGCGGCAAATCTCCTCATTGATGTCTGCCGGGTAGATTCCCCTGATGCCGGAGAAGGATTCGGTGCGCATGCGTAAAGGTGGCGCTCCTTTGGTTTAAATAAGTATAGGAAAACAATATAAACCAGTGAAAAAGGGGCTTGGAGCATGGCAACCGCAGTCGGCCACCTCATTATCACCATGGTTCTCGTGGAATTGGTCTGCAATTATCTCCTCAAGCTCAAGCTTTCCCGCCGGATGATACTGGCAGGAGGGATTGCCGGCCTGCTCCCTGACCTGGACATTCCGCTTGCCTGGGGATTAAGCTGGCTGACAGGCGAGAGGGTGTATCTGCACGGCGGCATTCTCCATACCCTGCTTCCCGTGCTGCTCTCGGCATTGGTTGCGCTTGCGCTGTGGAATAAGCGTGTGCCGAGGAGCGTGCGCATCATTGCAGCGATCATCCCGGCAGCGTTGCTGCTCCATCTTGCCCTGGACTGCGCGTATGGGGGGTATGCAACACTCCTGTTCCCGCTCCATACCGGCAATGTCTGCCCGCAGTGGGATACGAGCAAGTATCTGCTGGAAACTGATGCCATCATGCTGGTTGCCTGGCTGATTATTGAGGACATCCGGCGCAAAGGCAAATAATATAAACCACCGCTGGATTTTCCATGCCATGGATGCACGATACCTGCATGACGCCTACCATAAGGAATTCGCTGCAAAAGTGATTGCTGTCGACGGCAATTTTGTGTGCCTTGATCAGACCTATTTTTATCCGGAAGGAGGGGGGCAGCCGCATGACACAGGAATACTGCAGCGCGGCAAGGACAGGTTCCAGGTCGTATTCACCACCAAGATGTCCGGCAGGATTGCGCACCAGCTTCATGCCCCGGGATTACGGGTTGGCGATACTGCCCAGGGAGTAATTGACTGGAACCGGAGATATACATTAATGCGGATGCATACTGCAGCCCATATCCTCAGCGAAATTGTCCATCGGGCAGCCGGCGCATTGATTACCGGAAACCAGCTCGATACCCTGTCCAGCAGGATTGACTTCTCGCTGGAGAATTTCAGCAAAGAGGCGGTCGCTGCCTATATCAGCCAGGCGAATCTGATAGTGCAGCAGAACCTGCCAGTCACTATCCGCTTCCTTTCCCGCCAGGATGCGATGAAGCTGCCGCAGGTATCCAAGCTTGCGATGGGGCTGCCGCCAGGCATCACCGAGGTCCGCATTGTTTCCATTGGCAATTTTGACCAGCAGGCAGACGGCGGCACCCATGTCCGCTCCACCAATGAAGTAGGCACGCTCATCCTTAACAAGATAGAAAACAAGGGCAAGGCGAACCGCAGGATCTATTTCTCGCTGCGCTAAGATATAAGATCCCAGTATTGTTCGTAGGTTGGTAATGGCGCTGTACTCAGGCGGAGGGGGAGGCGATAGGGATGCAAAGTACTGGTGCCGAGAATCCGATACACCCCGATGGCATACGAGCGGACATCAAACTGATTCAAAAAGAAATGGTATGCCTTGCGGAGCTGGATATTGATATGATCCCTGATATTCCGGATGGATTTCTGGTCAGCATTTTCCCGGATAACATTGCCCTCAATGAGGTACATCTCATTATCTTCTGTAAGAACAATGATATCCGTAACACCAATCAGCTAATTTTCAAAAAGGATGAGTTGACCGGATTACCGAAGAACAATGATATCCGTAACACCAATCAGCCCATCGCCAAATAAGCGAACCTCCAGGAAGTGTTGATGAGGTGATGGAACTCTCAGTTCAGTGGTGAGCCTTGCAGTGATATCAGTGATAAGCCTGCGATGAAGCGCATCCGGCTCTCTGCCCGCATCAAAGTCTTGGTTGGTACGCAAATAGTCTAACAGTCCCATAGGGCAGAAAAAGGAAGCATTCCTATTTAAATAGCACCGTAAATTATTTATAGCATCATCCTTCAGAGTGCCCTATGGCACTGGATATTGCCAGGATTTATCAGCAGCTCTCCCGCTTGGAGGGATGGGAGCTTGAGGAAAATACGATCCGGAAGGCGTTTGCATTTCCGGATTTTCCGGCAGCGCTGGCGTTTGTCAACAGGATAGGGGAGCTTGCTGAGCGCGCCAATCATCACCCAGATATCCTCGTCCAATACAGCAAAGTAACGCTGACGCTCACCACGCACGACAGCGGTGGACTGACGGGAAAGGACTTCTCCCTTGCCGAGCAGATTAACCAGCTCCGGTAGATTTTACTGCTCGCCAGTTAATATACAAAATC
>JACQNA010000044.1 GCA_016203335.1 Candidatus Woesearchaeota archaeon | reverse complement strand
GCAGTAAGTGAAACAATTATTGCGCCGACTAGATAATTTATTTTGTCTGCGGCTTGTTGATGAAAAACCGTCCAAATCCCAAAAACAACTGCGGCGATTAATGCGAAAATAATCCCTGGATTCATATTCTTATATGATTATTGATGAAAGTTTATAAATTTTCTTATTACGCACCATTGTTACTCATTAATACACACAAACGAGAATATAAATCCTTAAAGCCAAGGCATATCCATGTAAAATCATAACGCTTATAAACATCCCTGCCTTCATGAGCAGTATGGACTCCAAGGTCATTGTCGGCCTCACTGCGCCGCTCACGATTGTAAACGGGGCAAAGCGCTCAACCCTTATTGCGCGGGTGGATACCGGCGCAACCAAGAGCTCCATTGACAAGGATGCTGCCCACGACTTGAAGCTGGGGCCTGCGCTGCACAACCATATGGTGAAGTCTGCGCATGGGGTAAAGCAGCGGCCGATCATCGCCATTGATGTCGAGGTGGGCGGCAAAAAGCTGTATAAGGTTGAGTTCAGCGTGATTGACCGGAGCCATATGCGGTACAAGGCGCTTATCGGGCAGAACATCCTGAAGAAGGGGTTCCTGATCGATCCTGACATTAGGGGGTAATATGGGCAACATCAAACTGAAGGCAGCGCTCATCAGCATGAACAGCACGTCCTCGCGCTGGACTGCTGACGCTATGAAGAAATACTTCGAGCAGGTTGACGTATTTGACATCCGGCAGATCGAAGTGAGCATGGCTGCAAAAGAAGAGGTGCTGCATGACGGCAAGCCCATTGCAGGATATGACTGCATCTACGCCAAGGGCTCATTCCGCTACAATGCCCTGCTGCGGGCCATCACCACGGTGCTGCACAAGCAGGCATACATGCCGATTGCACCGACCGCATTCACTTTGGGGCATGACAAGCTCCTCACCCAGCTCAAGCTGGAGCAGAGCGGGATACCGATGCCGAAGACGTATCTGGCGGCAACGCCGGACGCCGGAAAGCAGATCCTGGAGCGGATATCCTATCCTGTCGTGATGAAATTCCCGGAAGGGACGCAGGGCAAGGGAGTGATGTTTGCAGACAGCTATGCATCTGCCTCCTCTATCCTGGACGCGCTCACTGCCTTAAAGCAGCCGTTCATCATCCAGGAGTACATTGACAGCGGCGGGACAGACACCAGGGTGATTGTTGTCGGCGAGAAGATAGCTGCGTGCATGCAGCGGAGGGCAAAATCAGGGGAGCTGCGCGCGAATGTGCATGCCGGCGGGCAGGGAAAGGCGTGCACGATTGACTATGAAACCAGCAGGATAGCGGTGAACGCGGCAAAGGCAATCGGGGCTGACATCTGCGCCATTGACATCCTCACCAGCGCGAAGGGGCCATTGGTGATCGAGGTGAACCTTTCGCCCGGGCTCCAGGGCATCACCGATGCAACAAATATTGATGTTGCTGACCAGATTGCGCGCTACCTCCACGAGCGGACCGCTGCGCTGCAGGGCAGCTCACAGGAGAAGAAGGCAAAGGACATCATGAAATCCATCGGCGCTGAGCAGAAGCAGGCGTCCATCATCACGCACTTAACCTTCCGCGGGGAAAAGATCGTGCTGCCCGGCGTCATCACCAAGCTCTCCAAGCTTACGGAGCATGATGAGGTCGTGCTTCAGGTTGAGAAAGGAAAGATCATGATAGGGAAGAGCTAATCTGCTTCTCCTGCTTCTTTGCTGTTTCCACAATGCAGCCGCTGATGATGGCATGGCCTGCATGCTCGCTCTCCATATTCTTCCTGATGCCGGTAATCCGGAAGGCAGAGGGAAAGAATGGCGCGTCAATGACTAAGGTATCATAATACCCGCCCTCGCCGCCGATATGGAATCCGAATCTTTTGCTGCGGCTGCGGAACTCGCTGAAATTCTCTTTGGTGAGCTCTGTCCCCAAATCATCTTTGGTGAGGCCGTCTGACGCAATCTGGGTAATCATTATCCGGTAGCCTTTCTGGAGCATCTCTTCCACGACTGCCTCGTGATCCTGGCCCGCATGAGCGGCAAATACCTCGATTCCCATAGGGCGGAGGGCATCCTGAACACTTCTTAGCTGGGTTGCCTGCAGGCCAGTGCCTCCCAAGAGCAGCGCATCAATGCGCTCGAGCTGCCTGACCTTCTCTTTCACGAGCTGTGCCTCCTGTGCCGGATCAGCAACGCTGCATGAAATAAGGTGATGGGGAATGCCGAGCATGCCTGCTATCATTGGAGTGTGCTCTACTGTCGCGAAATGGAAGAGATAGCAGTCTGTCCGTGTCGGCTTGACTGAAAGGAGATACCTGATGTCCCAGCTCCGCTCTTTTGCATACTGGATGGCAAAGGTGCTGTCTTTTCCGCCGGAATAGAGGATGGCGACGCGCATGATGGATGAAGAAGAGAGATTGTTTATAAAGGTTGTTGTTCAGCCATAGGCCTGGTCGTGATGCTTCATCCGATGAAATATCACCTCATCTTGCTGCACCTCAAAAACAACCACATAATGGCCGATATGTGCAGCCCGCTTCCCCTTGAGGTTATACTTTTTCATCGGATAATGCTCAGGGTTCTCCAGAATTTCATCTATCTTTTTATGCAATCT
>JACQNA010000048.1 GCA_016203335.1 Candidatus Woesearchaeota archaeon | reverse complement strand
GGCATGTTCGGCATCTCCGGCGAGCCCAATGCAGACACTCTTACCAGCGACCAGGGACTGGGAGAAGTGATTGCTGCTGCGCAAAAGCATCCCTCTCGCATCATTCCTTTCTTTAATCCCGGGATTGGCGGGGAGGAGGTAGAGCAATACCTGGGAGAAGAATTAACAGGGATGTACAGGAACACGTTATTGGCATCTCAAATAGTAGCTGGAAGCGGCTTTATCAGGGGCTTTGGGGAAGTTGAAACACAGGAATGGGATGCGCGGCATAACGATCCCAGGATAATCCAGCTCATTGCTATGGCACAAGATAATGATATAAGATTTATGTTTCATCCTGTTGCAGCAAAAATTGATGATGTACAGAAGATTGTTGAGGCATACCCCGGCACTACCTTTCTGATACACATGTACCGGGAAGATTTGGCAAAAAGCGTGGCTGCCCTCATCAAAATCCTCAAAGAGCACGACAACCTCTATTTCAGCATGGACGCCGCCCATATTCTTTTTGTCAACGGAAATGATATTATTTATGCCTATGACAGCAGGGACAAGGAATCATCCATCAGCCGGTTCGTCTCCACTTATGACAGCAAGGAGCAGTCCATCATCAACAGCGCGATCAGCGCGTATAAGCCGCTGGTGGATGCCGTTCCCGACAAGATTATGTGGGGCACCGAGATCGGCCCGGAGTATGCGTTTGACCCTGAAGTATTTGACCGTGCAATAAAAATTTCTCGATTCGTTATAGCGGGGTTTGATGAAGAAGATAGGGAAGCAGTTGGATACAAGAATGCATTAAGAGTGTTTGGGCAAGGTGTGGTGGCGGATGCTGGTATCACGGTAATCGACACCAACCTCTGGCCGGCATGCACGGGGAGTCAGATAAGCGGCTGTGATGAGGGATGCGGGGGAGGAAGCAGCACCGCTGATGAGGGATTGCCGGACGAGAACGATTGCGTCGTGAGGTGCACCATCGCACTCCAATGCAGGGAAGTTCCCGAAATGGACATCGGATGAATAATGCCTTCTGCCCGGCAGAGATCAGATGTATGATAACAGCTTTCTGAAGGTACGATGAGACATCGCGTGCTTATACTCCCGGCTGGCAGCAAGCAGCTTCTTCCGGCTGATGCGGATTCCCTTCGGCTTCAGCAGCGCCTGCAAGCGAGGGGAAAGGAGGAACATGCAGAACTGCGTCACGTTCTTCGGCTTCCTGCTCTGGTAGCACCGCTCGAAGTCCAGCAGCACCGGCTTCTTGTCTGTAGTGATGATGATATGCTTCCACGGCCTGCCCATCTCCCGCTTGGCGATGCCGAGCTTGTCCATGACAAACAGCTGGTGGAGAAGATTAAGGAGGATAGACAGGATATCGTTGCTGCGGGCATGCGGGATAAAATCGCCGATGGGCTCTCCCTCGGCAAAAGCATAAGACAATCGGTTTCCTCTAAGCGAGATAAATCTCGGCCCAATGCCGTGTTTGTTCAATAATCGGAGATACCGCGCCTCATTTGGTATCCTGCCGCGCGCGGTGGAATCAGGATTCTTTTCCTTGATGGCAATCTTTTTCCCGCGGACAAGAGAAGTATAGACAATTCCCCGTTTGCCCCGGGCGAGAAAAGTCTTATGTTTGGAGGACAGCATCGTAGGCAAAATCATTTTTTCCGTTGGTGAACAGCGCCCGCGCGCGATGGCAGGCTCCCTCGCAGTCAAGGTAGAGCTCTACGCCGGCAAATGCAAAGAGCTTGGAGAATGCAAGGGGATCACGTGCGCCTTCCGCGGTCACCGGCTGCACCAGGATGCCTGCAAGGCCGCCATCTTGTTGCTGCAGGAATGATGCCTGGAAGCACTGGCGCTGCCCGGGAGCGACAAGCACTTCAGCAATGCTGGTATCAATAGTGCCGTTCGCCGCATACGAGCCGCTCAAATCGCCATAGTAGCTCAGCGCATTTAGTCCCCGGTGGACGCATGCATCATCCCCGATGGCAAACTCAGTAGTATCATGAGGGAGCTCCCGGGATCTGACCGTAGCATGATACGGTACAGGAGATCGCATGTTCAGGATAAAAGAGAGATCGCTTCCATCAGCACTGGCAGCATAGACTGCCTCTCCCCGGGCATGTAGGGGACCGGATATCTGGTATCTCCTCTCGGTTGAATACCCAGATACAGGGCTGGATACAAGGGTATGCTCTTGCGCGAGCAGGGGCGTGCGGGAGCATGCCAAAGAAGCAAAGAAAGGGCCAGCAAGAGCAGACAACAACTCACGCCTGTTGAATGTGGTAGACATACAGTTCCTCAAAATGCAATTTCTGTGAGCTGATTTGCGTTCCCGCAAGACCTGATTCCGTAATCGCCCGCTCTACCCTCTGTTTTCCGGTCAGCGAGGAAAACAGCAGCAGAATCGCTCCCTTTGGAGCAAGGAAATGCCTGGCTTCTTTTAAAAACCTTTCGATGAGCTCATGCCCTTGTTTTCCGCCGTAAATGGCACGATCAACAATTTCAGGATCCTGGGGAAGATAAGGTGGATTAAATATGATTGTATCAAAGGTTCCGGCAACAGAGGAGAAGAGGTCTGACTGGACAGCAGCAATCTGCGGATAGCGTTCATGGACAAAACGAACGCACTCCGGATCAATATCCACAGCAGTAACTGAAATGACTCGGGGCATGCACCGCGCGGTTTCCGCAAGGATGCCGCTGCCCGTGCCCATGTCTAAGACGCTGCCATGCGCGCGTCTTTCCACCGCTGCACACAGCAAAAAAGAGTCTTCTCTGGGCTCATACATGCTCATGAGAAGGTTTATATAGTTTAAAAATTAAGGGGGTGCAGGGGTGAAACCGATGTTCGTCATGAACGTCAAGTCCCAGGATGACCTGGATGACTACCTGCGGATTCTGCCGGAGCAGGAGAAGTGCCAGTTCATGCTGGAGAAGGGCATTAATCTCTGCATGGCTAGCAGCCTGGCATGCAGGTTCCATGGCAAGGACCATTATACCCTGCACATGGGGAACAAGCGCGAGTGCCTGCGCGAGGAGCAGCTGAAGCTGATACGGGTGCTGCGGTAGGGAAAAAGATAAATAGGACAAAAAAGTTCTGTGGAATATGTATCAGTACATCCGTCCCCTGCTCTTCTGCCTGCCGCCAAGATGGGCGCATGCAGGAGCTATCCGGGCAGCGCAGTACATCCAGAGCGAGCATACCGGCAGCCGCTTTATCAGGGAGCACGTTAAGGAAAGATACGAGTTCTCCCATCCATCTCTCCGCACATACCTTGCCGGCATTCAGCTAGACAATCCCATCGGCCTGGCAGCGGGCTTTGATAAGAACGGAAGGATGATTGATACGTTCCATGACCTTGGATTCGGCTTTACAGAAATCGGCTCAGTGACCGCAGAGCTCGTGCGCTCCACAAGCGAGTATTTCCGGCTGCCGCAAGACCGGGCGCTCATCAACCGTGCGCGCCTCAGGAATGAGGGAGCATTTTTCGTCAAGGAAAACAGCCTGCTCCGGACCTTAGGGTATCCTATCGGTCTCAATGTGGCTGCAACGCCGGGGAAGACAGAACAAAATGCAATGGATGATATGATGTATACTATCCACCTCTTTGATCACCACTACAGGTATATCACCCTGAATGTCAGCTGCCCGAACACCACCGACGGCAAGACCTTTGAGGAGCCTGCTGTATTGGATGATTTGCTTGCTGAGGTGCAGAAGATGCGGCTGAATGTTCCTGTCTTTGTCAAGGTGTCTCCAGACGTAGAAAATGATCAGCTTGAGCGGATAGTTGAGAAGGGCGGGAAATACCATGTCGGGTATATCATCAGTAATACCACCAAGGAATGGATTAGTGATGAGCAGCAGAAAAGGCTGGGCTTGAAAACATCAGCGCGAAAACTCGGGAGAATAGGAAAGGATGGCGGCGGCCTAAGCGGCCTGCCTCTGCAGCAACTCGCAGAAGAGAAACTGAAGTTTGTCTACCGTCTGACGCAGGGAAATGTTCCCCTGATCGGTGTTGGCGGCATCATAGACGCGGAATCCGCATACCGCAGGATCAAGGCAGGCGCCACAGCCATCCAGATACTGACCATGCTCATTTACCAAGGGCCGGGCGCAGCAAAGATGCTGAAAGAAGGCATAGTTGAGCTGATGCAGCGCGACGGCGTCCATTCCATCAATGAGATTGTTGGGATTGATGCGCGGTAAAATGTTTATCCGCTTCCTGCAAGTACTCTTTTACCCGCCCAACAATCGAGGGAAGGAGGAACTGCTCCACCTTCTCAGTAAATGCGTCATGCAATGTATTAAACTCCGTGATCCGGTAGTTGTTGCTGAGTTTTTCGACTAACATCAGGCTCCGCAGCCGGAGCAGCTGCCGCCGGACATTGGATGATGCGATTCCCACCAGCGGCAGGGTATGCAGCTTTCGGTATTCGATCGCCAGCCGCTTCACCTCTTCAGCAGAAAGTACTGATTTCTCATGGCGCTTGCTCAGCAGGACAGCGAGCACATCAACAATAATGTCCCGCGAATCCCCTGGCTGCAGCAGACCCAGGGAAAGGCAAAGCTTCTTCACCAGGCTCCTTCCCGAAAGCTCATACGGCTTCTCATACCGGCGCAATGTAATCTCGGTGAGCGGACTGTCTCTGGCTATAGTTGCCATGAGAAGATATGCAGGGGAGGGAGTATATATAGGTTATGATAGGTTGCTGCTTTATGATACAATATCGTCTCAAAAAAGAACATTTATATAGGTAAATTAAAATGATGCGGTATGTGGAAACAAAATCATTATTC
>JACQNA010000059.1 GCA_016203335.1 Candidatus Woesearchaeota archaeon | reverse complement strand
GATAGAAAGATTTATAAATATCGCATGCATACTGGTTTGGTATGAATCACCGAAGAACATTGTTTAGTATCGTTTTGTTGTATTTTAGTAGTCAATTCTCCCCCATTCAGGCGCAAGTGAATCCTTCTCGCCAAGATAGCTCCCGTACCGTTGCCAGACAGGTGGCTACTGATATTATAACCTATGGCGAGAGAGATGGTAGCAGCTATCGAATCTCTTGGTCAACTCTTCTTCCTCATGCTGGTGTTCAGAGAGGCTCTATAACCTTTTGTAACCGCAATACCGATACACAAGTAGATTCCCTAGACGCCTTACAAGTGATACTCGCTACAGAAGGGAACAGACAAACATCCTATTCTGATGAATCTTTTCTTGATTTTGGGATAGATGGAAAGGTAACAGAACGAGGAGACACATACACTTCCAGCAAAAACGATGGCGGCTTATCTCGTTCCTTTAGCCCTAATGCAAGGTATATGGATGTTCTTCGATATGTTGCCGAATATATTATTCCCGAATATAAATAACCTATTGGAAAGAAGTCTGGATAATGACCTTTCGTATACTTTGTTTCTCTTCTTCACTTAATCCTCTTCTTCCAAACGAGGATTGTATCATGATCTGTTTTAAGTTCCATTCCAGTTCTCCGTATCTTCTTTCATTCAAAGTCTTTTGCTGGCTTATGATATTCTCTACATCTTCTCTTTTTATTATGCTGTTGGTCTCTAGATTTATGGCATCGTAGACTGTTAACCTATTCGCACGCAGCTCTTCTGCAATACCCAATAATCCACGATAATCAATTTTTGATACAACATTCAGGCGGGATACACTTTGGTATATCCTATTTTGCATTTCTGTCATTATATCTTGGTTTATCCTCAAAGGGGAGCTAAGATGAACCGCCTCATGAATAAGCGTGCCAACAAGCAATGCCTTCTCTTCAAAACTCTTTGTTCTAATAATACTTGAATCCGGAGTAAATGCCTGACCAACTGCATCTTTCCCAATCAGTATATCCCTTTCTTCTTTACTTACCGGCGTTCTTATCAACCCTTTCGTCGAACTTAAAAATCTCGAATTTCTGACTAATTTATTTGGATCAGTTCCGTACTCCTCTAATCTTCTCTTAATATCCCCTGATAATCTCACTTGCATCCCCTCCGGATCAATGTATACCAAAGGATTGTTCAATGTGTATGCATACAGATTCAATGATTGGGGATTTACTAAACTACCTTTAACAGTATCTGGAGTAACAAATCTTCCAAACTCCGCGCCGTAATACCGCGCTCCGTAGTAATTCAGCTCGGTGTCTTTGTCCAATTCCTTCGAGTTATATCCAATCTTTGAGTTTCCAGACATCTCCACACCAAATGGATCATATCTCTTCTCCTCCACAACCTGCCCTGTTTCATTGGTAATAATGGTTGCACTCCCTAAATGGTCATTATGGAAATAGAACGTCTCGTTATTGACAATCTTTGCTATCCGCTGGCCGTTGGCGTAGATGTAAACGGTTGACGAAATGCCTAGCTGTTTCTCTTGCAATCCTGGAACGCTGGCGCTTGGTTCTGGAATCAGCACATCATTCATATACAGCGCTGCATTGCCAGCAATGCTCAAGCTCAGGAAGGCGACCAGCACCAGGCAGATTACCCCTTTTTTTCATATGTTTACCTGGAAAATCCATGTATAAAAGCTTATCTTCACCGCCCTGCCAAACGCTTTGCATGCAGAAACCTTTAAATAACGCCTTCCAGATGTTTTTGCCCCTGGGGCTGTGGGGTAGCCTGGTTATCCTTTCTGGTTTGGGACCAGATGACCCCGGTTCGAATCCGGGCAGCCCCATACCCATAATATTTATAAAGGCGGGGAAAACCCTTCCTGTATGGCAGAGGAGAAGCTGGGGAGCATCAAGCGCTTCGGGGCGCGGTATGGACGGACAGTCAAGTATAACTTCGGAAAGATCGAACAGCTCCAGCGCCAGACCTATGCCTGCCCCTACTGCGCCAAGCAGCAGGTGAAAAGAATAGCTGTCGGCATCTGGCGGTGCATGAAATGCGCCAGCACCTTTACCGGCAAGGCATATACGCTTTCCTCCTCACCATTACCCCTGATTACCAAAGAAGCGACCAATGGTTAGCTACAAATGCTTTGACTGCAACAAGAAAGTGGCAGATACCTATCTGCGCAAGCGCATCCGCTGCCCCTACTGCGGGAGCAAGATGCTCTTCAAGCCAAGGTCTACCATCACGAAAGTCATTGCCCGGTAAGCGATTCCTATGAAGAAAGATACTGAACAGAGCATCCAGCACCTGCAGCTTCTTGAGCAGAACATGCAGAACCTGCTCCTGCAAAAGCAGCAGTTCCAGGCGCAGCACGTCGAGGTGGAATCCGCCATCGCTGCGCTTGACGGAAAGCAGGAGGGCTATAAGATTATCGGCAGCATCATGGTGCTTCAAACTCAGGATGAGCTGCTTCGGGAGCTGCGCGAGCGGGATGAGCAGCTCTCTATCCGCATCAAGAGCCTGGAAAAGCAGGAGGAGAAGCTCAAGCAGCAGGCAAAGCAGCTGCAGGCAGAGATCATGTCGCAGCTCAAGCAGGAGGGCAAATAATGCATGCCATGGCAGGAGAACAACTTCCCCAGGTCAAGTCCGCTATTCTCGAGGTCATTGAAGATGCCACGGTCTCCAAGAACATCAAGGTGCGCCTGGAGCAGGTCATCAAGATCCTTGACGATGATGCTGATGTCTCTGTCCGGGTGAACCGGGTGCTCAATGAGATCGATGAGCTTTCCAATGACGCCAATCTCCAGCCGTACATCCGGACGCAGATGTGGAACATCGCGTCCATGCTCGAGAATACCTAACCTTATTTTCTCTTTACCCGCAGCGGGCCGCTCTTCGTGATGAATGAGTTCGGTATATAGACCAGATCTTTCTGCCTGGTTTCCACGCGCGTCTCGAGCAGCCCGGCATGCAGCACCTTCCCTTCCAGGCCTTTCACCTTCACCATGTTACCTGGAGCGATGGCGCGCTTCTGGCGGAGCATTATCCCCGCAATCAGGTTCGGGACATAATCGCTGAGCGTGAGGATGAGCGACACCAGAATAGTGACGATCGCTATCCCGGCAAGCACATTCATCACGACTCTGGTGATGCCGAGGCTGTTCAATGCCATGATGACTGCAATACCATAGATGGCATAGCTGACGAGCGTGCCGATGAATTCTTCTGCTCCGAACCGAATCCGGATCTTGCCCAGCAATGCCTCGAGCTCAAGCTCATGGAAGATGCCCTGCACCAGCTTTCCGACAATCCTGCTGATGATAAACCCGATCAGCAGGATAATCAGCGCGATAACTGCATCAGTCAGCACATCAGCAAACAGCTGCTGGAAGAATGCGCCAGTTGCCATATTATTTCCATGCCGCAGACGCTTTATAAATCTTATGTGTCAGGACACCACTAATTTTTAATTGGTGGTTGAGCTACGGCTCAACCGCTCATCTTATATGTGGTGTCCTGAGCACGCTCAAAATCGGCGGGGTGAGCGAAGCGAACATACTATCAATTATAGACTGATGGTCCCCGCCGATTTTGACGGGATTTCATTTCAATATCATTTGTTGCTGCATCGGAAATCGCCACTGCTTGCGCCGTTTCCCCCCACAACCTATAAATAGCGGCAGGCACTTGTCTGCGCTATGGTTGATTATCTCACGCAGATCAAGGAACTGGAAGCTGAGATCAGCAAGACCAAGTACAACAAGGCGACGCAGCACCACATCGGCCTGCTGAAAGCGAAGATTGCCATGCTGAAGGGGAAGCAGCTGGCGCGGAGCGCGTCCAAGGGAAAGAGCACGGGCTATGAGGTCCGAAAGACTGGCAACGCGACCGTCATCCTGGTTGGATTCCCTTCCGTGGGCAAGAGCACACTCCTCAACAGCCTGACCAACGCGCATTCCGAGGTTGCGGCGTACGCATTCACCACCTTAAAAGTAATCCCGGGCCTGCTCGAACACCGCCATGCCAAGATCCAGATCCTTGATGTGCCTGGTGTCGTGCAGGGCGCTGCCGCAGGCACCGGAAGGGGAAAAGAGGTGCTTGCAGTCATGCGGAGCGCGGACATGGCATTATTGCTCATTGATGTGCATCACCCGGAGCATCATGCTGTCCTGCTCAAAGAGATTTATGACACTGGATTACGGCTGAATGAGCGGAAGCCGGATGTGCGGATCAAGAAGATGCCGCGCGGAGGGCTGCGGATTGGCAAGACCGTCAAGCTTTCGCTCGACGATAAGACCATCGCCTCCATCCTGCATGAGTTCAAGATCACGAATGCTGACGTACTTATCCGGAGCCCTATCACCGCAGAGCAGCTCATTGACTGCATTGAAGAAAACACGGCATATATTCCTGCGCTGACCGTCATAAACAAGATTGATACCGCTTCGCCTGAACAGGTGAGATCCGCAGTAAGGCAGGTGCACGCAGACCTCGCGATATCCGCGGAGCAGCAGGAGCATATTGGCGAGCTGAAGGAACTGATCTTTGCCAAGCTTCGGTTTATCCGGATCAACCTGAAAGAGCCGGGCAAGCAGGCAGATACCGAAGAGCCATTAATCATGTTCTCCGGCTGCACCATCCGGGATGTCTGCAGAAAGCTTCATAAAGACTTTGAGACCAAATTCCGGTTTGCGCGGGTGTGGGGCAGGTCTGTGAAGTTCGCCGGCATGCGCGTCACCAAGATTGAGCATGCGCTGCAGGATGATGATATATTGGAGCTGCATATTGGATAGGGGCTCGTAGCTCAGCAGCAGAGCGCGTCGTTCGCAACGACGAGGTCGCGGGTGCGATTCCCGCCGAGTCCATTATGAATCAGAAGGGATGGGAGCAGCATGTCCGGCAGCTACAGAAGCGCACCAAGGAAATCTCAGACAAGAAAAAACTCATTGCGCATATTGCTCGTGCAGTTACTGATGCGGCCTGCCGCCTTGTCCCTTCCCGGAAATTCGGCGTGCTGTTTTCCGGCGGGCTGGACAGCAGCACCCTTGCACTGCTCATCAACAGGAAGACAAGCAATTTTTTCTGCTACGCCGTCGGCTTCCAGGATGGAACCAAGCTGCCCGATGACATCAGGGAGGCGAAGCGCGCTGCGCGCATGCTTGGAGTACGGCTCCGCTGCAAAATCTATTCGCTTGCGGAGATCCAGCCGATTATTGAGCGCACCATCCGGATATTAGGGAAGCATGCAGATGCGGTGAACGTAGGGGTGGGGGCTGTTGCCGTTGCCGCTGCACAGCTGGCAAAACAGGACAAGGTAAACACGTTCTTTACTGGGTTAGGGAGCGAGGAGATATTTGCCGGCTACGAGCGCCACAAAGTCAAGGATGTGAATGCAGAATGCTGGCAGGGGCTGCAAAAGATGTGGCAGCGGGATATTGTTCGGGGGAAATTGATTGCAGATGCACTCAACATACAATTCCTTGATCCGCTGCTTGACGATGCAGTGATTGCTGCTGCCATGCAGGCGCCGGGGAAATACAAGATTGCCAACGGGCAGAACAAGGTTATCTTCCGGGAGGCAGCGATGCATCTTGGGTTGCCGCCAGAGATTGCGCTGCGGAAAAAGCAGGCAGCGCAGTACGGCAGCTGCTTTGCCAAGGCGCTGGGGAAGCTGGCAAAGAGGCATGGGCTTCCCTATCAGCGGGAGTATATTGGGCATGTCTTACGGCAGGATAGCTAACTAACATTTTTGGAATCCCTAACGGAAACCTGCCAAGAAACCGCAAGGTTTATATAGCATAAAATTCCACTAAAAGTAGAATGATAGTGGAAGGTGATACCCGTGTATAAAACCATTAAGATTGCTGAGGAAGCATACGATGAAGCAAAGGAGTTAAGCAGGGAACTAGAACAAAAGAAAAAAATTACCGGAGTATTCAATGTGAACCTGTCGACTGCAGTCAGCTACGCAATAACCAAGACTCTAGAACACTTAAGAAAAAGAGATGCATTTTTGACAGCAGCGGGCACATGGAAAGATATTGACGGCGATGCGTTAACCTCAGACATATATCGAGCAAGATCTCTATCAAGAAGAAAGGTCGCTATATGAATTACCTGCTGGACACTGATATTGCCATAGAGTACCTCCGAGGAAATCCAACCGCTGTGGAAAAGTTGGGCATACTCTCATTTGAAAATCTGTATATATCCTCTATTTCTGTGGCTGAATTATTTTACGGTGTGTACGACTCAAAAAACATCAAAAGACATTTGGCGGGTTTGCTGCAGTTTCTCGAGAAAGTGGAAATCATCAATCTCAATCTCGGCGTGTGCCAGAGATTTGGTCAGACAAAGGCTGAATTACGGAAAAGGGGAAGATTACTGGATAATTTTGACTTGCTCATCGGCGCAATGTGCTTGTGCAATGGTAGCATCTTATTGACAAACAACAATAAGCATTATCAACGAATACAAGGGATAAAAATAGTTAATATCCGGTAAAAGAGGCAGTGATGAGGATTCATCATAAGCACCACCATAAAAAGCATTTCCGCCGGCACCACCTGACCTTGCGGAGGGATTTGGGGCTGCTGACCGCTACCCTTGCCGGCATCGGCATTATTGTGGGGGCGGGCATTTATGCATTAATCGGGCAGGCAGCGGGGCTTGCCGGCAACGCAGTCTGGCTCTCTTTCCTGATCAGCGCTGCCCTTGCCCTCTTTACCGGCTTTAGCTATGCAGAGCTCAGCTCGATGTTTCCGAAGGACGCTGGTGAATATATTTACGTTGAGCATGCATTCGGCAGGCCAGCGGGATTTGTCATTGGGTACCTGGTTATCATTGCCGGCATCATCTCTGCTGCAGCGGTCTCGCTGGGATTTGCGGGATATTTTGCCGAGCTTGCCGGCGGGAATATCATCCTCATTGCGGCCTTGGTGCTCCTGGGGTTTTCCCTGGTCAATTACCTGGGCATCCGGCAGAGCACGCATCTCAGCATTGTCTTCACGGTGCTCGGGCTCCTTGGCTTGGCAGTGGTTATTGCGCTGCTGCCCGGCTCTTTTGGCAACGTGGACTATTTTGCCCTGCCGCAGGGGCTATCCGGGCTGTTTGAGGCAGCTTCCCTCATCTTCTTTGCATTCCTGGGGTTTGAGAGCGTTGTCAAATTAAGCGAGGAAACCAAGAATCCCCGGAGAACGATCCCCCTGGCGCTGCTCTTTTCGATTGGGATATCCACTATCGTTTATATCCTCGCCTCGCTTACTGCGGCAAGCGTGCTCGGATGGGAGAGGCTTTCTGCTTCCCATGCCCCGCTGGCTGATGTCGCCGCCCTTCCCCTGGGCGAATATGCATTTCTTTTTATCGCCATTGTTGCGCTCCTTTCCATTGCAAGCACGGCGCTCATCATCCTGATAGTCACTTCACGCATGCTGTATGGAGTCGGACATGAGTTCAGGAGGCTGCGGCTCTTGAGCGTGATTGACAAGAAATACCAGACGCCGAGAAATGCCATCATTGCTGTTGGGGCTGTTTCCATGCTTTTTGCGCTCAGCGGAGACATCAAGTTTGCTGCTGAGGTGACGAACTTTGCGGTGTTCCTCACGTTCATTGCCATCAATATTGCACTCATCAAGCTCAGGTATACCATGCCTGCTGCCCAGCGGCTGTTCCATTCGCCATTGCGGATAGGGAAGATGCCCCTGCTTCCCGCCATAAGCATCATCTTCTCCCTGTTTATGATTATCAACCTGGAGTTTGCTGTTATCTTGACTGGGCTGGGGCTGCTCCTCCTCGGCATAGCGGTGTTTGCGGTGATTAACCGCAAGCTATAAATATTCTTGATTACCTCTGCTATTGTATGGATAATGATAAGCTCAAGGTATTCCTCAACAGCGCCTTTTTTGTCCTGGGGTTTGTTGTTGTCTTCTCGCTTCTCGGCGTGCTCCTGCAGACCGTGCTCAGCACTGTTGCATTCTCGGTGCAGAGCTGGCTTGCCCGGATTGGCGGCATTATCATCATCCTCTTCGGCCTCTATCTGCTCGGGCTGATCAGGATACCATTCCTCGAGCGGGAGCACAAGTTCAGCGTGCGGAAGACCAGGTATACCTATCTGACCTCTGCATTATTCGGGGTGGCATTTGCCGTTGGATGGACGCCTTGTGTTGGCGCAGTGCTTGGCGTGATATTGACCCTGGCAGTAGCTCATCCTGGAAGCGCATTCTTCCTGCTGCTTTCCTATTCCCTTGGCCTAGGCATCCCCTTTCTCCTCATTGGGCTGTTCACCGCGCAGGCAACCGCCCTTATCAGCAGATTCTCACGATTCCTCAAATACTTCAACATCGTGGTCGGGCTGCTCTTGCTTGCGCTTGGTGTGCTCGTGTTCACCAACCAGCTTGCCCGGGTTGCGAATTTTGAGGCAGCAGTCAATCTCTTTGGCAGTGACCTTGGCCTGGAGCAGGGCGGAGCAGCGAGCACCATCTTCACGAGCGGGCTCTCGCTGGCAACCCTGGGCATTGCATTCTTCTTCGGCATGGTATCCTTCCTTTCGCCCTGCGTGCTGCCATTGGTGCCTGCGATGCTTGCATACCTTTCCGGAACATCATTGGCAAAATCCCCATGAAAACCATTATCCTCTGGGCTATTGCCGCCCTTATCATCATCGGCGGCATTCTCTACTTTAGGGAGGAGCAGCCATTGCCCTCTCTCCATTCAAGCAGTAATGCTGCCCCTGAGCTGCAGGGGATTGCCGGGTATATCAACACTGAGCCTGGCCTGACGCTTGCCTCCCTGCGGGGCAAGGTGGTGCTGGTAGACTTCTGGACCTATACCTGCATCAACTGCCAGCGGACACTGCCCTACTTGACGATGTGGGATGAGAAATACCGGGAGCAGGGCCTGGTGATTATCGGGGTGCATACCCCTGAATTTGAGTTTGAAAAAGAATATCCGAATGTGCTGCGGGCAGTGGAAAAGTTCAACATCAAGTATCCAGTGGTGCAGGACAATGGCTATGCGACCTGGCGGGCATTTGGAAACCGGTTCTGGCCGCACAAATACCTGATTGATGTAAACGGGAATATCGTGTACGACCATATCGGCGAGGGGGCGTATGCGGAAACAGAGCAGAAGATCCAGGAGCTGCTGCGGGAGCGCGCAACCCTGCTCCAGTCTGGGAACATCATTCCTACAAACATCACTACTCCATCCTCTGCGGTGCAGCCGGAGTTCTTCAATATCGGCACGCCGGAGATATACCTGGGATATGCGTTTGACCGGGGCGGATTCGGGTACGGGAAGATTCCTGCTGACACCACTCAATCATACACGATTCCTGCATCGCCGGAACGGAATAAGGCGTATCTGGCTGGCAGATGGAAGAGCAATGCCGATACTATGGAACTTCTTGATGCACAAGGAACTGTCCAGCTCACCTACCATGCGAAGATTGTGAACATTGTTGCCGGGGCTGCTGACGGAGCACTCCTGCGCATCATTGTTGATGGAAAAGAGCAGAAGAACGTGTTTGTGCGCGAGTTTGACCTGTACCAGCTGCATGCCGGGGAAGATTACCGCGAGCGGACAATCACTATTCAGGTAGAGGGAAAGGGGTTTGAGATATCGACGTTTACGTTCGGGTGAACGGATTGGCAAAAACGTACTATTTTGATACATCCATCTGGCTGGATTTCTTTGAGCATCGGGACGAGCCTAACTTGCCGAAGGGAAGATGGGCGCACGAATTGGTTAACAAAATAATACGCAATGACGACAAGATAATCTATTCAGACAATGTTATTATCGAGCTTGAAACGCTTGGCTACTCCTCTTATGATATTGCCCACCTGTTGAATAAGCTACGATCAATACTCATTTATGTCGAATCTCACCTGAAACAGCTTGGCAAAGCAAAGGATCTTGCCTTAAAGAGGAATGTCCCCCAAAGAGACGCTCTCCACGCCCTCATCGCCCGAGACAACAAAGCAACATTAGTGACCTTGGACAATCACTTTCAGAAACTACGCGATATCGCAGAGCCACAGAAGCCGCAAGACCTTATTTCGCCTTAAGCCTTCTCTCCAGAATCTCGAATGCTTTCTCTCCGGCTTTATGAAGCTCCCCATCAGTGGTTTTTCTTTTTGATAATCCCCTCAGCTTTGCAACTTCCTGCAGCAGCTTTTCTTTCTCCAGCTCCGAGAGCTTTTCCCGGATCGCGTCACGGATAAACTCGGTTCTTGTGCTATAGCGGTGCGCCGCCAGCTTGCGATCGATTTCGCTGAGGATGCCCTCTTCCAGCTTGAGGCTGATGGTTTCCATGGTAATACTATGTATGTACAATGTATATTTAAGGGTTTCGGTGTGCCAAGTGAATTGTTTAGTACCGTTTTTAGTTTACATTTTTGGGCAGTATTTAAATAACGCTGGGTATTGCTTATTCTCTTATGGAGGTGTGCTTTATGGCATACAAGTT
>JACQNA010000037.1 GCA_016203335.1 Candidatus Woesearchaeota archaeon | reverse complement strand
TGCATGCGCTGTACGCTTCCCTGAGGAATTCCCTGATACTGACTTGCAGAGTGCCCGTGCTGCCCGGATGCTCATAGAGCTTCCACACCTGGTTCTTGGAGATGTGGGGCTGCGCTGAAACATCGGTCATCGGCATCCCGATGCCTGCTGCAAAATGCCGCGGGCTGGCTTCAAGGGAAGATCGGAACTCATCTGATTTCCGAAGGCGTATTTCATTCTTCAGGTCCGCAACAAACAGGCTGAGCGCATCAACAGACATGACATTCTCTCCCTCTTTTATCCCCTTGTAGCTCCCGTACCATGCACGTGATACCAGATTTTTTCTCCCCGGCAATGTGTGAAAGCTATTGAGCCCGAGCAATTCCACTATCCTCAGTATCCTCCCCCGGTGGACTGGAACGACTCGGAAACTGGAGCGCATCTCACGGCCAAGGACAATATTTTTCATCTTGCCTGCGGACAGCCAGCCAATAGCAGTGAGGTATTGGGGAACGTCCCTGCCCTGTATTTTGAGCCTGAAAATCCTTCCGTCATGCCGTATCCACGGCAGTATGCCCTCCCGCAAAAGCATGTATGAGATGATATTGACATTGCTGGCGCTTTTTTGGGTAAACACTATTCTCTGGTCGCGCAGGCTGGATTCCAGGGCAATAAATGCCCGCAAGAACTCCCTGTTCATTTCTTCTGGAAATGCAAGGAACGATTGCGGAATCTCTTTGTTTTTTCCCTGCGTAATGCCGAACCTTGCCTCAAGGTATTGTACTAGGGCTCTCGAATTGATGCGGACATACCTGCAGCCCCTGCTTGTTTTTATCAGGGGATTGAATCCGTATCCCTTGGAGAGGGAAACAAAGCGATCGAGCGCTTCCGGATAATTTTTTTGCCAGAATTCAACGCCTTTCCGGTCAACAGAGCCGTCAGAAAGGATGCAGGCAATCCAAAATGCAAAATCCTTATCATATGGCATATCGCTCATGCTGCATGGTATTTTTACCAATGCTTCCCCGTGCGATACCGGCTTTTGAGGGGTTATGGGCAGTTTTGCCGGGCTGACCAGGTAATCTTCTTTGCTCAGCTCTTCTGCCTTTTTCCACACCATCATCCCATGGTCATTCGTCAGGAAGGGATGGTTTTTCGTGACCGTCAGCCGCTTTCCTGTCCTGGTGGTAACCGTAATCATCTCATCAGCATAGGGCAGCGTGTACAGCAAGCAGGGGTGTTTCTGCAGTTTTCCGCCAGCATCCAGGGATACTGCATCTTCATTAAGCTGGTACAGGCGTATGCCTTTCTCATCCTCTGCAATGCAGGTATGCTGGGCTGATTCCAGCAATTCTTTTCCTGTTTTGAGCTGATTGTTGATGATAACGGTTTGGTCCAGCGCCAAACTCCCCTCCTGCTCAATGGGGTTCTGTGTTGCCAGGACAAAGAACGGCTTTTCCAGGATATAGGTATCATTTCCGACAGTCACCTGCTTCTCCTGCATTGCCTCGAGCAGGGCTGACTGCGTCTTTGGTGTTGCCCGGTTGATTTCGTCTGCCAACACGATATTGGCAAAGATGGGGCCGGGCTGGAACTTGAACTGCTTCTTTCCTGAGGATTCCTCGATCACATAGGTGCCGGTGATGTCGCTCGGCATGAGGTCAGGGGTATGCTGGATCCTCGAGAATTTCAGGTCCATGGTCTGTGCCAATGTCTTGATCATCAATGTCTTTCCCAGGCCGGGATAGGACTCCAGGAGCACATTGGCATCACAGAGCATACCGATGATGATCTGCTTCACCACATCCTGCTGGCCGACAATGACCTTGGAGATCTCCTCAATGATGGCGTCAAATGTCTCCTTGAGCTTGTCCAGGTTCTTGATGCTCTCGATGGTCTTTGCCATGTTTCTGCTCCAGCAGCGGTTTTACGGTTTTTCGGTGTTTTTAAGCTTTGTTGTTTGGCATTACCGGGTTACCGGGCATTAATCTGCTCAAAGTAGTTTTTTACTATCTCCTGCTGGTCCTTGGGGATGTTTTCCTCAAAGGCGCGGGCTCCCCGCGCAACCACTTCGCTCGGGAACTGCTCGCGGAAGGCTTTCTCCGGAGCAGGCTGCACCTTGTCCAGGTTGATCTCGTAGCTGAGCGGATCCAGCTCAATGGTGACTTTCTCCTGGCTGAGGGTTGCCAGGGACTCATCGCCAAACAGGCCTTCCTTGTCGCCGAGCATCTTTTTGGGGAGATAGTTGATGCCCTTGATCAGGTTGTCGTAGCTCAGCACCTGGATATTCGCAGAAACAAAGTAGATAGCAACAATGAACAGAGCGGAGATGGCAGCGAGCTTGATGAACAGCTGCCTGATGTCCATGAACGATGAAGAGGCGACGCGGCGCATCCGCTCCATGACCTCCTGGCCCAGGGCATTCACCATGGTATTGTCCTCGTTGAGATTGTCTGCCGCGGTGCGGAGCATCTCCTGCAGCTGGGGATTCCTGCGCTCGACATCAGTGAGCGAGGCAAGGGTACGTTTCCTCTGGTAAATGAAGTAGTAGGCAGCGCCGCCGGGGATGATGGCAAGCAAAGGATAGATGTGGAGCAGGACCAGGATGATGTAGCATGCCAGGAAGAGGATCACCGCATCAATGAGGCTATCCAAGACGATGATTTTCCTGATCTCGCCGCGCAGCTCGCGCAGCATGGCAATGAGGGGCTTCATAAGGCATCTCTTTTCTTGGTGAGCATACAATTACGCAGATTACGCACGCCGCCATCATGGCGCTGAACACCTACCTCGTTTCCGTATCGCGCGCAGTATCGCATTATCATCATCCCTGGCAGGCAACAAGGTCGTCCTGGCAGTCCGCGTAATCTGCCTTGCATTCGCTCAGGTCTTCCCGCGCCTTGTTGAGCGCGCTCTTGGCTGAGGAAAGCTCCTGCTGGACATCGGCAAGCACCTCCTTGAGGTCGCTCACCTCCTTTTTGGTGGTGCGCAGGGTCTCGTTTAAGTCTTCTGCGGTTTCCTTGAGCTCGGAGGTGGTCACGGTGTACACTTTCTTGAGGTTTTCCTTTTCCTCGCTGGTCTGGCTGAGGCTTTGTATTGTGTAATTGTATTCTGACTGGTAGCGGAGCAGGTCTGCCTGCAGTTGCTCGATCTGGGCAACTAATGCATTATAGTCCCCGGTCACATTCGAGAACCTGCTGCCATAATAGAGCGTGCCGCCGACAATGGAGACCACCACCAGGATAATCATGCCGAGGAGATAGGCATTGACATTCTTGTTCATGTACCCG
>JACQNA010000034.1 GCA_016203335.1 Candidatus Woesearchaeota archaeon | reverse complement strand
CGGTAGATCTGGGTTCAAATCCCAGCGTCCCCACATTATTTGAATGAAAAAGAGAAATATATAATGGTTCCTATTTTTTTGCGGCGCCTGCGGCGCCACGCTCAGCTACCCCGACGAGGCGGCAGTTGCAATTGCCCAGGATGCCGTTGCCATTAAGCCTAGACCTGTTGTCCAGCCAGTCGGCGCGGAACGTCCGCAGTTCTGCGTGATCCTGAGGCTCTTCTGTCACATATACGCCCATATTCTTATCATAAGCATATTCTCTCCTATTAAAGGCGAAGATTTCATGGGTTAAAGGAGCAATTAAACGATCTGGATACAATGCACGATAAACTGGATGGACAACATTTTTACCATCTACAATCTCTGTCATGTCCATATCTCTTCCATGAATGAACGCAGACCTCTTCAGGGCCTTTGCGTCTACTGCGGTGAATTGGTCAGGAGTCAACCGAACATAGTCAGTGTCGGCATAGGCAAATAAGACCACATCATGCACTGGTCTGCTCACCATGCCATCTACGCCATAATGCACTGTTTCAGAGCGTCGCACTGGAAAATATTTCATATTTCCTTTCACTGCTTGTGAGACTGCTGCTGCGCCAACGGCAACATAGTGGCCGTCAGCGGTGTGCACAACTCCCTGTATTCCTCTCAGCAAAGGGGAGTTTGGCTGCGGCTTTAGCTTGTCTTCATGAGTAACGCATGCGTCTGCTAGATCATAATAATAATAATTGCCCCAGGCGGCTATTTGTTCAGGATTTCCTGAACGGAGGGCGTTGAGCCTCTCAGTAAAGACAACCTTCCCGGATGCGAATGATCTTCCATGATCTCTTAAGAAGGGAACTATGTTTGGTATGGGACCATCTTGGACTTCAAATCGGTCTACCAGTATGGTTATGGGAACCTGTTTGCGACCATGGTTGAGCAATGCGGTTAAGCCTTCCATCTTGGAGATAAGAATGGGGTTTGATTTATAAAGGTTTTGTCTTTAATATTACTATAAAGTGGTCAATGTACCATTTCCGACTGTAGCTCGATGCATGCTGGAAGCGTGTCATTTCCTCTTCGCCCTCTTTACCTGCTTTGCTGCTGCAGGCTCCTCCTGTTTTTCAGTCTCTGGCTCATGCTCTCCCTTGCCCAAACGGAGGAAGAAGATGATGATCAGGAGGAGCACCACTCCGAGAATGATGTAGCTGCCGTAGAGTGCAAGGAAGTCCTGGAGCGATCTCCAGGCAGCAAAGAGAAGCTCTTTTGCCTGCGCCCGGTATCTTATCACCACAAATGCGCCTGCGAGCAGGAGAACAAGAGCAGTGACGGCATATTTCCCTGCGCGGCGGTATTTCCACAAGAGGAGGATGAGCAGGCTGACGATGATAAGGGCAGCAACAGCAGCAAGAATAAACTTCCATTGCTCCCGGATAAATGATGATGCTGCAGGGACCAAAAGGTACACCAGGGCGAGAGCAACGGCTGCTATCAAAGTAATCAGGATCGCTGGATGAACCAAGGGAAGCCTGAATTTCCTGGCAGGGACACGCTTGGCTGCTTTCGGGGGAGCGGCAGCTTTCTTTGGCTTTGGCTCCGCTGGCTGTATTTCCCTTGGTTTTTGCTCTTTAGGCTTTGGCTGCTCATTTTGCAGCAGCTCTTTTTCCAATCGCTTTGACTTTAATCGCGCCGCAATCCGGATGAGGAAGAGAAGAGCAGCCAGCACAGCGATGCCGATAAGGATCATCAGCCAGTAGGCGATGAAGAAATCAGCAATCGGCAGCCAGATCCGTTTTCCGGCGTCTTTCAGCTTGGCGAGGGAGAAGGGCTGGCCAAGGGCTATCCGCTTGGCGTACTGCTGCCCATCTGCAGTGAGGGTGACGCTGACTGATTTGCGTTCGCCTTCCTGCGGGAGGGAGATGCTTGCTGATTCTCCCGGAGCAAGGGAAAGGATTCTGGAGATGCCGATGTCCGGCGATGTTGCCAAGGAATAGTTTCCGGAAAACAGGCCGGTGTTGGTTATGGTGAGCATGTCATCTGCTGCATCCATGGCTGGCAGTACGCATTGTTTTCTGGAAATCACTATCAGTGAGGATGATGCGGTGCTCACCTCCCTGCCTGTACCTGTGATTCTCAGCTGGTGCCTGCCGGACTGCAGGGGATTGATCGAGAGCATTATGGCGCTGCTCGCTCCTGGCGCAATGCTCAGCGAGTCTGGCTGCATGCTCACCCAGGGAGGCGCTGCAAAGGAAAAAGAGGCGGTGACTGGGCGCGAGCCAGTACTTGTTACGGGAATGGTGAATTCCTGGGCATTGTCCTGGCAGAGGGTAATGTTCTCTGGCAGGCTGATGGCAAAGGAGTCACAGGGCAGGACAGTGAGGGACAACGGCGTTGTTGCAGTGAGCCTGCTGTATGCTGTTTTGGTGACGAGTGAGAAGTTATAGGTGCCTGGCTGCCGGGAGACGGGAATAGAGATGGTAAGAGGCGCTGACTTATTCGGATAGATGGTTGCTGCGGTAAAGCTCGCTTTCGCAGTATCCTGGAAATCAGTCAGGCTAACAGCATAGGATTCCTGAAAGGTGCGGGTGTTTTGTATCCGGACTGAGAATGCTGCAGTGTCGCCAGAGCAGAGGGCTGCGCTGCTTTTTTCTGCTGTTACTCCAATGTTCGGGCAGCGGTTGATGGCAATGTTCAGGAGATAACGCTGTGCTTTGTCCTGCGCCCTGATGATGAGCTGCAGGTCATAATTCCCCTGGATGCTGCAGGGGCTTTGGAGCTGGAAGGGAATATCTGCCTTCTGGCCGGGCTGGAGCCTGAACTGGGTGCCGGGAAGCTTGAGCCAGGAGGCTGCCGCCCCCGCTGCCTCAATGCGGAAGAGCTGGGCAGTGGAAGCGGTATTGGTAATGGCAAAGGAACTGGTGATGGGCTCGCAATCGCAGGCTGTGTATTGCGTGCGGGGAAAGGATGCGGTAAAGCCCTGTGCAGCTGCTGCAAGAGCGAAGAGCAGTACTCCGAAAGGGAAGAGGAAGCTCCATTTCATGTTACTATTTAAAAATAGGGATACGGTATATATAGATTATGGTTGTCCAAGAGATACAACCCTCTTCGAATGAGATATTGATATTTGTGCTGTCTTTCAGCCCACTCTCTCCCTGAAAGAAGCAACGGCATTCCGGATACGGGCGAGCGGGCAGCTGCCCGAGGATGTGGACATCCAGGTGTTTAACATCCTGCCGCAGAAGGTAAGAAAGGCGATTGCCCGAAACCATAAAGTGCTGTATAAGCGTACGGGATACGATAATGTGCGATTTAGTGTCCAACACCTGAAGTATCATAATTATGAGATGCGGGTGAATCAGGGCAATCGTCGGTAAGAAAGTATTTAAATAGAGATTGCTCTCAATTATGGAGATGGTAGAACAGTCACAAAATGAGCTAATTGTCTTTCGGGGGAAGGGGATTCGGAGATTATGGTATAATAATGAATGGCATTATTCTGTTATTGATATTATTGCTG
>JACQNA010000036.1 GCA_016203335.1 Candidatus Woesearchaeota archaeon | reverse complement strand
TCGTGGACAGGCCACGAATATGCTGCTTGACTATCCAAACCCTCTTTTCAAATGTCAACTTGTACATAAACACCACCCAATGTGGCGTTTATATGTAAAGTAAAAACGTGATAGCACAAAGTGCGCGGAGTGAAGAAAAGCTTATATACCGAGACATTCCAGTAGTTTCTATCATGAAGCCCTACAGCATCTTTCCCCTCAGGATAACAATAGGTATCATGTTCTTCATCTTCGGCATCCAGAAGTTCTTTGCCTTTGGCACCATGGCTGGCTATGCTGCCTCTGTCGGCCTGCCGCTGGCGAACGCAGCGGTGATCATCGCTGCCCTGCTCGAGATTTTCGGCGGGCTGCTGATTATTATCGGATTGCAGGCGCGGCCAGCAGCGCTGGTCTTGACCGTATACCTTGCGCTGGTCATCCTTTTTTTCGACCTCACAGTATTGAGCACGCCGTTCGCTGGCCTCAAGGACATTGGAATGATCAATTTCCTCAAGAATATCGCCTTATTCGGCAGCGCATTCACCCTCTATCTTGCCGGGCCAGGCAGATGGGCGCTGGATAAGGCGTGATATATTTTCCGATGTATTCTTGATTTATTTATTCTTTGTCATACGCAACAAGCGAGAATAAGTCATAATTCCTGAGCCGCTCCCTGCCCTTGAGGAACGAAAGCTCGATGAGGCATGCAATGCCTGCAACCTTTCCTCCCAGCTGCTCCACCAGATGGGCTGCAGCCTCTACTGTTCCTCCCGTCGCCAGCAGGTCATCCACAATCAGCACCCGCTGGCCAGGCGTGATGGCATCCGCATGCATCTCAAAGGCATCAGTGCTGTATTCTGTCTGGAAATCCCGCCGGATGGTCTTTGCAGGCAGCTTGCCCGGCTTGCGCAGGGGGACAAAGCCAGCATGCAGCTCATGCGCCAGCACCGCGCCAAAGATAAATCCCCTGCTTTCCGCAGAAGCAACAGCATCTATCTGCTTGCCCTCGCAATAGTCCAGCATCCTCCTGATGGAGTAGCGGAACGCAGCAGGGTCTTGCAGCAGGGTGGTGATGTCCCGAAACATCACTCCCTGCTTAGGCCAATGGGGAATGGTGCGTATTTTTGCCTTGATATCCATCATACCACCGATTATACTGTCTTGATCTCAAAATAGTTCTCCATGCTCTCTTTGTCGTACTTTCTCGTGATGCGCATCGTGAGCAGCTTCATATGCTTCTTCAGCTTTTTCTTCAGCTCCTGGACAGTATCATAATGGTAGATGATGAATGACTTGTCTGTCGGTGTGCCGTCAACAGAGGTGACATCGCCCTGGAATACTGTTCGATTGTCTCCCTCAACCAGCTTTTTGGTGATGGCCCAGCTCTTGACGGTGACGAGCACTTCTTTGTTGAGCGGGGGGATGAAGAAGTCAGCGTATGCAGCCCGCTTGCGCTCTTTGGCATATTTCCATGTTACCATGTGCCTATGCTCCTGATAGTTTCTATGAGCACTTGTTTGACGTTTTCTGCATTGCGGCTGAATACCGCAAGGACCTCCTGCCAGGTGACAGGCTCCTGGTCATGTTTCCAGCAGTCGTAATCCGTGCTCATGGCAACCGTTGCATAGGGAATCCCCATCTCATTCGCCAGGATGCATTCTGGGGCTGTAGACATGTTGATGACATCGGCACCCCATGCCCTAAACATATGGGATTCTGCTCGGGTGGAGAACCTCGGCCCTTCAATCGTCACCACGGTGCCATGCTCATGCGTGGGAAATCCCAGCTGCCTGGAAGCACCAATGAGTGCTGCCCGCAGTTTGGCATCAAAGGGCTCAGGCATGGAGGGATGCACAATCCCTGTGCTGAAATCATCATGATGGGTCACCTGCCGGTGCCGGGTAAAGTCAATGAACTGGTCCAGGATGACAAAATGCCCTCTCCCGATCTCCTCGCGCAAACTTCCGCACGCAGTGGTCGCCAGGATATGGGTAACACCCTGCGCCTTCAGGCTGGCGATGTTTGCCCGGTTATTGATATGAGTGGGGGAAAGAACATGCCCTCTGCCGTGCCGCGCCAGGACAACAACCTCAACGCCGTGCAGGTTGCCGATAGTCAGCGGCGAGCTCGGCGCGCCGTAGGGAGTGGATACTGATATTTCCCGGTATTCCTGCAGCAGCTTTGGGTCATCCAATCCAGAGCCGCCGATAATGCCGATCTTTGTCATGGTCTAAAGAGAGAATAGTTTTTCGTTTAAAAAGATTTGCTGCTAAAGTTTCCCCTGCACCGCCTTTTCAGAGAGGATTGCAGAGTTGCCTGAGGGATCCTCAATGATGATCTTGAGCTTCTCGCTTCCCCAGATAACATTGTCAAGCCTCTTCAGGAGATGTTTTGCCTGCTTCCGCTCCCCATCCTCTTCTGCGCTGTCGCGGCTGGACTGGATAACCGAGATCACGCGCTGGAGCAGCCCCTCCACATTGGTAAAATATCCCTCAGCATCAGGGCCGGGCGTAATCGTGATGATATGGGGAATCTTCACTGTCGCCTCAGCGCTTTTCACTATTTTAATGGAAAGGTCGTCTTTCCCGCTGACTTCAATCGTATATTTTGCCGCGGGATGCTGCTCAGCAGCCTCCACGTCAGACTTGTGGAACTTGCAGCTGCCGCAGCTCATGGAGAAGATATAGGTCTTGCCGAAATGCGGGATATCAATCAGCTCCTCGCTCAGCGTCACGCTTTTCTGCTTGCAGATCGCGCAGGGCTGCCCGTTCAGTTGCGTCCCCATAGCATGTAAAGAATGCAAACGGTTTATAAAGATTTGCGTAGAGTGAAATATGGTGAAAAGCAAAAAAACCAGATGTTCTTACTCTTCCTGCACCGGCTCTGTCCGCTTGTTGCGGTAGATGTGCGCAAATGCAGGGGTGATGGCTATCCAGTCATCCCCGAACCCGGCAATGTCTCCCTCAATCGCGTCAGTGGTTTTTTTCAGCTTGTTCACTGCCCGCTTGAGCTCGATCAGGTCCTTGTCCTTGAGGGGCTTCACGTTCACCAATGCAATGGTCTTGCCCTCGCGGAGGGAATCCAGGATGTCTTTCACATCATTAAAATCTTCAATGAGGAATGAGCGGACCGTGACCTTTTCCCGATCCTGCTGGCTGCCGCTGTCCAGCTCCAGATACTGCTCGCCATGCTCCTCGCCGCTTAACTCATCCTCGCCCTGAAACCGTTCCTTGATTTTTGAGAATATGCCCATCAGCTCACCTTGGATTGTTATGGGGGCAGAAAGGAGGGCACACCTATTTAAATGTTTCTATACCCCAGTATGACTATTCAGAGAGTAGAAGAAAAAGGGAGAAAAAGGCTCTGGAGAAAATAGAGGGTAGCGCCAATTGAGCGAGTGATGGAGCAGTTGCGAGAGCGCAGCGGAGGGGGATGCCCCATCCGGGGAGGCGCCGCTCTTACCGTTGCAACAGCATGGAACGAGCCGGTGCTACCCCGAGCGGAGCGAGATTTTCTCCAGAGCCGAAGAAAAAGAAAGGTTTTTATAGAGCGGGAGAACCTAAGAGAAAAGAGGGTGGTCAGCATGAAGCGGATAGGCAAAGGCAGAAGAAAGACAAGGCACCTGTACAGCAAAGGGGCTGCTCTGCGGGGCAAGATGCGCCTCAGCAGGTTCTTGCAGGAATTCCAGCCCGGAGAGCGCGTCCATCTTACTGTTGAGCCTGCCTACCAGAAGGGCATGTATTTCCGCAGGTTTGTCGGCAAGACCGGCACCATCATCAGAAAGGAGGGGAAGTGCTACCATGTCCGCATCCTGGACAGGACAAAGGAAAAGACAGCAGTAGTGCACCCGGTCCACCTCAAGAGGGCAAGATGAATGATCCAAAGGTTGTCAGCGAAATGCCGTTAAGCCTCAGCGAGCTCCGGCAGCATATTGAGCTCATCAAGAAAAGGGACAAGGAGCCTAATATGCGCGTGGTGAAGACAGATGAGTATCTGCAGACATTTGCTCCGCTTGAGCCGGCAAAGGCAGCGGAGCTCAAGGAAAAGATCAGGAAGCTCGAGATTCCGCGCCTGAAAGAAGAGCATATGAGCAAGATCATCGACATCCTGCCGAAGTCCGTGGAAGAGCTCAAGGCGATAGTGCAGGGGTACATCGTCACGATCAGCAAGGAAAACATGAAGAAGATTGTGGATGCGGTCCAGGAATATGTACCCGGAAAAAAGAAGAAGTAAGGAAGAATATGCAGTCACGCTCGATTTTTTGCCGAATGGGTACCCGTTTGACACGAAGCCGAGCCACCGGAAGACTCCTATAGTGCAAGCTATCGGCAAGGAGCATTTCACCATTCTCGAGCTGGTGCCCAAAAAAGACATCTTTCTCCAGCCCCTGGAAGAGGTCTACATCGGCGATGGCAAGCGGGACAAGATCCATCATATCAACGGCAAGCTGGCAGTGGAGCGGCTCACCCCCACTGCTGCCGCAGAGCTGAAGTTTGTGGTGAAGAGCCTGGTGGAGCAGAACGAGTCAAGATTTGTGGAGTTCTTCAACACTGCCCGGCCCCTGACAACCAGGATGCACCAGATTGAGCTGCTGCCCGGCGTCGGGAAAAAGCACATGTGGGAGATTCTGGAGGCGCGGGATGAGAAGCCATTTGAGGGCTTTAAGGATATCCGGGAGCGGGTCAAGCTGATGCCGGATCCGAAGGAAGTGGTCATCCGGAGGATTATGAACGAGCTCTCCGGGAAAGAGAAGCACCTGATGTTTATTGATGGGTGAAGGGTGTAAGCTCAATAAATTTGAAGTCCTAAAGATTTTGTAACAAATCTTGATACGGCTCTAGGCGAGGACGTAGAGGTAGAAACAGAAATTATCAAATATAAGTAGATTGAAACACGCAGCTATTCAAATGGCTAAATTCTCCCAGATGGAAGTTTTAATACTTAAACCTTCTTTCATACTCCTTATGGTCAAACCATTCAAGAATAACATTCAAAATCATAACTTCATTGGTTTGTATTGTGTAAATCAATCTCCAAGCATTTGGCATGTCATATTTCCACAAGTTTGTTATTCCGAATTTCTTTATGTATTCTTTCGGCCATAATCTCTTAGGAACTTTTGTTCCGCAGGTAGAATTTGATTTCAAGTCTTTTATTGCCCTATCAATAAAATCATACAGCTGTTTGTCTTCAAACTTGCCATCTTTCAGGATTTCAAACTCATCTTCAATCTTTTTTTCACCAAAAGTAACATAAATAGGTTTGTTATTCATCGTAACTTAACCCCTTCAGAAATCAGCTTTCTTATTCTTTCTGGATTGTATGTCCATATAACGCAGCCATCCTTATCAACGATTATCTTTCCAGAATTTTCTAGATAATCCAAAATTACTTGGAATGTTTGGTACATCATCTTTTTAGGCAATTTTTTCCAAAGCTGGTATTTACCGCATTCTTGGCTATATTCCTGAATAGTTTTTTCTACCATAATCACGGATTCCAATGTTGGACTATGCAATATTGTCGTTTCTGCCATATTATATAACTATATATAATAACTAATATATAAAACTTTCGACTTTTGACGGAAAACTGCCCTTTGATGCTCGTTATTTAAGTACCGCTTCGCTCAGCTTATAGAAACGAGGGCTTCAAATTTACTTTTCGGACGAAATTTTCTCCCACTGCATAGGGTAAAAGAGTTTAACAGCAATCGCATATTGGTGGTGAGGTTTATTGATGGCTAGTCCAGCCCAGCTCATCCGCAAGGGGATGGTAGGGGTCAAAAGGATAATCGCTTCTCCGGTCTTTGGTCTTCCTCAGTGTTTTCTTGATACCGATGCCGAACCGCTCCGCGATGTTGGAAAAGGTAATCCGCTCAATGGCCTGATCGGAAAAATCCTGCTGCTGAAGGAATGCTGCAAACAGCGGCCACCAGGCAATGCCGGGAATGCCGGATAAATAGGGTTGTCGTGTCTTTTCGTCCAATGAATGAGGGGCATGGTCAGTCTCTATCCAGTCTATTTTTCCCTCCCGAAGATAGTGAAAGATGCGCTCCCGTGATTGCGGCTCTCGCAGCGGCGGATTCATCTTCCAGAGGATTCCCTGCTCGCCATACATCATGCTCCAGTCGTAGATGAAGTGATGCGGGCAGATGCCGCAGGAGACATCCTGGCCAGACTGCTTTGCCTCCGCAACAAGCGCTACAGCTTCTGGCGAGGAGATATGCGCGATATGCAGCTTTCCTGGGAATCCCGCTTCCCGTGAAAACCTGAGCTGGTCATAGACAGAAACAATCTCTGCCCGTTCTGGTCGAGCATGGCAATGTGTTATCGGCTGGCGGAAGTTCCAGAGGTGGTGTTCCATCACTGATTCTTTTTCGCAGTGGACCGCGAGCACGCCGGTATAGCCCTCCTGAGCCAATGTCTCATAGAGCGCCTGCTGATCTTCTTCTCCGGTAACGCCGAGATTGCCCACAGAATGGCCGGCATACAGCTTCATGCCGATGACCTGGGGAAATTCCCGGGTGATGCCTGCCGCACGGCGGATCTGCTCCCGGTCAGCGGTCAGGCCAACATACATGCCGTAGAATACGCAGGGAACAGCCGCTTGCCGTGCTAGGGCGAGCCGCTCAACGACAACATCCTGCGTAGTGATCGGCGGATCGGTGTTCGGCATGTCAAGAACAGCGTCCAGCCCGGAGTCCGCCGCCACTTCCAGCCCGTGGGCAATGGTTTCCTTGTGCCGTTGGCCGAAATCCCGGAGATGGACATGCGCGTCAATGTACATGGCTTACAGCCCGCTCTCTCTCCTCAGCAGCTCCGCCTTGTCTGTCCGCTCCCAGGTAAAATCAGGGTCATCCCTCCCGAAATGGCCGTAGGCAGATGTCTTCTTGTAGATGGGCCTGCGCAGGCTCAGGGAAGTGATGATTCCCTTCGGAGTGAGCGAGAAGTGCTTTTTCACCAATTCCACGATCTTCTCCTCCGGAACCGTGTTGGTGCCAAAGCAGTCCACATTCACTGATGTCGGCTCTGCAACCCCGATGGCATAGCTGAGCTGCACCTCGCACCTGCTTGCCAGCCCGGCAGCGACAATGTTCTTTGCGACATAGCGTGCTGCATATGCCCCGGAGCGGTCTACCTTGCTCGGGTCCTTGCCGGAGAACGCTCCGCCGCCATGCCTGCCGACGCCGCCATAGGTATCCACAATGATTTTCCTTCCGGTAACGCCGGAATCTCCCTCTGGCCCGCCGATAACGAATTTCCCGGTGGCATTAATGTGCACCTTGGTATCCTTATCCATGTATTTGCCGCACACCGGCTTGATGACTTTCTCCAGGATCTCCTGCTTCAGCTGCGCTTCAGAGATATTATCCTTGTGCTGCTGCGCAATCACCACTGCAGAAAGCCGCTTCGGCACCTGCTCTTCATATTGGACGCTCACCTGAGACTTGCCGTCTGGCCCCAGGTGCTGGATAATGCCCTGCTTCCTGGCCTCCGCAAGCTTTTTGGTGAGCTGGTGCGCCAGCATGATGGGAAGGGGCATGAGCTGGGGCGTTTCGTTGCAGGCAAACCCGTACATCATGCCCTGGTCTCCTGCACCCTGCTCCTTCTGCCCGGTTTCCGTCACTCCCAGGCTGATGTCCTGGCTCTGCTCGTGGATGCTGACTAATACCCCTGCATCCGCAGAGTCAATGCCGAACTCA
This sequence comes from Candidatus Woesearchaeota archaeon, assembly GCA_016203335.1. GTDB lineage: Archaea > Nanobdellota > Nanobdellia > Woesearchaeales > JACQNA01 > JACQNA01. The sequence goes on along the minus strand of JACQNA010000036.1, from coordinate 3,018 downwards.
GGATCAGTATAGCCGATTTCACGTAAGGTATTCCGCACAATGCTCTGCACATCCGCATAGCCCCGGGTAGTGATTTCACCGGCAACCACCACTAATCCAGTAGTGGTCAGGCACTCCACCGCTACCCTTGAATTCTGGTCCTGCACATAGAGCGTATCCAGGATGGAGTCTGCAATCTGGTCGCAGATCTTGTCCGGATGCCCCTCAGTCACGCTTTCGCTCGTCACATAATGGATGGTTGGCATAGGGAAACTACAATAGGGGAGAGTAGTGCTCTTTTAAAGTATTGTTGGGCTGTGTCATGGATATTAAAAGGCGGCTAAAGTAGGTGAGGGGACGTGCCTAGTGACGCTGTCCAACGGTGCATCAATGTGTACGCCGCGTGGCCTGCTGAGATAAGAGCGCAGCGTGGCATAGGTCTCTCGGATGATGTCTATCTGCCGAATCTGCTCAGGGTCGGTACGCTCTTGGTTTGCCTTCACTAAGACATGCGCAAGGTAATCTGCTCCGTGCCGTATTTGTGTGCGAAAATGATCAACAAGAACAGAGGTGGTGCAATAGCCGAGTGGCAGATCGCTATGAAAAGCCATGCGCCAGAATTGTTCCCGGTCGAATTGCCTCCAGTCCGCCTCAGTAATATCCCCGATGTCTATCCGCTCCCCGCGGTTTAAGCGCCGGTACGCCTCTCGATGATCCATAACGACCAGCTACGTATCATCCATTTAAGAACGTTCCTGACAGAAATATTCTGAAAAGAATAATCAGTAGTGGTACCCCTTCAGCCCGGGCTTCAGGTAGCTGATGATAAGCTCATCCCGGTCAGCAAAATAGCAGCCGCCGGCCAGGATCTCCTGCCGGCGAGCCCGCGCCCGGAGAAGTGCGCGCGCAGGATAACGCTTTCCCGCAGTCACATTGATCTTGGAGCACCGGAGTTGGGCACTCTCTCGCGCCAACACAAGATAATGCTCATCCTCATGAACAGGGACACCGCCGTAAATCAGCGTCTGTCCGCTTCCCAGCGCGCGCAGCGATGCCCGGTCGTCAATGCGGATGGGGTTGGTGATCATTTCCCTGCGCCTGAACTCCCGATCATCAAAAATGAATGGGTGGATATTGTGGCGAAACTTGCTCCAGTACGATTTCCCTCTTCCCAGGGCAGCAGCGTTGAGCTTGCTGCATCTGCGAATCTTCCGGAGGAGAGAACGCTTACGGAGCCCATGAAGGTAATTTTGGTTCACAAAGAGTTGCTCGCCTGCCTGAATAAAAAAGAGATATTCAGCATAGGTATCCGGGTTCCGTTCTGTTCCCTTAATAGGGAAGGAAAGTACATCCTCCAGGCGTGCAGAGCGTACAGAAGAGCCTGCGCCAGCCTGCAGGGAAAGGTACTGGAAATGCTGGTGAGTAATCGCACCAATATCCTGCAGGGGGGCATGTACTTTGCCCTGCAGCACGCCCAGATAGCAGATGCGCGGCGTCACTAATACTGCAATAGCTTCCATGACTGGGGAAAATGCGCTGGTGCTTTAAAATCTTGCGCACCCTATTCCGAAAGTAATATAAACCACTAGAGTTTATTCTTGCGTATGGCTGCAGTGGAATTGGCGGACATCAGGCAGATCCGGAAGCAGGTGGGGATTACCCAGGCAGAGCTCGCCTACCGCGCCCAAGTCTCCCAGTCATTGATTGCCAAGATCGAGGCAGGGACTATTGATCCGACCTATACCAATGCCCAAAAGATATTCCGCGCGCTGCAGGAGCTGCAGGGGAAGCATGACACCCAGGCAGCAGAGCTCATGCAGCACAAGGTGGTTTCTATCATCCCTGATGCCTCGATTCCCGACGCCATCAAAAAGATGAAGAAATATGAGATTTCCCAGATGCCGGTGGCGGAGAAGGGAAGCGTGAAGGGAGTGATCTCAGAAGCGATTCTGCTCGATGCCCTGGTGCAGGGAAAGCATGAGAAAAAGGTGAGGGATCTCATGCAGGACGCTCCCCCCATCGTGCCGCCCGCGACCTCGGTGCAGGTGGTTTCCCATCTCCTCCAGTTCTTCCCCATCGTGCTCGTTGCGGAGAACGGCAGGATGGAAGGCCTGATCAGCAAGGCGGATATTGTCAGGAAGATGTATCGGTAATAACTGTCCTACACGCGAAAAGTTTTAAAAGGATGCTGTATTCTTTCCAATAATGAGTGTTGCAATATTTGATGAACAAATCGCTGAGCGGTTAGGGATAAGCATTGGTGTTCTGTATGGTAGAGATCCGGATCAGCAACCAGCACAGGATGTTACTGCAGAGCAGTATCTAAGCACTTTACAAAGAGTAAAAGAAGTTTTTCAGGAGGCTGAAGATCGTGTTGCGGTTGATAATGCAAGCGCAGTATGTATTCTCCAATCAGTACCGGGTATTGAAAAGATTGTGGCCCCCTTACGTATGGATGCTTTTCATCATATACATGGGCTCAGCAGGTCTTATGAGCTGGAACCGCTGGTTAGCGACCTCCAGCAGCAATACGCAGGAAGGCATTTTGTGGGGTTACGGTTTTTGTCAGTTCTTGTACCGGGGTTAAAAAAAGCTTTAGGTGAAATAGTCTATCGTGGTAAGCTCATTGGTATAGTAAAAGACAGTGAATCCCACAACAGTGTTATTTATGGATTGGAAGGTCAAGAGTATATTGTCCAAGAGACGCTGCTTGCTTATCAGAGAAACAATCTCTATGTCTTTTTAGAACAAGCTTCATCTACAGAAGGTCGCGTAACCGCCCAAATCGATACGCTTGTTCTGCGACAATAAATACCCAGAAATTCTGAAGATTCTGCTGTAATAACGGCGATAATATTTCCTCAGCAAGCATATTAGATCCTTCTATCACTAACGTCAAAATCGGCGGGGACCATCAGTCATAGACTGATGGCATGTTCGCTTCGCTCACCCAGCCGATTTTGAGCGTGCTCAGGACACCATATATGAGATAAGTGGTTGAGCCGTAGCCAACCGTCAAGAACCGCCCGGGGCGTGTTC
>JACQNA010000039.1 GCA_016203335.1 Candidatus Woesearchaeota archaeon | reverse complement strand
TCCAGAGGCCGCAATAAGGGAGTTTTTGGGTTTTATCAGGAAAAACATATAACCTCTGCTCAGTGCTATCCTAATTTTCCCGCAATCTCCTCAGCCAGCTCGAACCCCTTCACCATGCACTGGTCAATATCAGCATACATCAGCTTGCCTGTCCTGCCCAGCGCAGCGAAGTTCTGCAATGTTTCCATATACTCAAGCAGCGCCTGGAAATGCCTTTCATATCCGAGAGCATAGATGGGATACGCGTGCCGTGCCCGCAGCACAAAATATTTAATTGTTTCGCTCTTCTTCAGGAACCCGTCTTTCTCCAGCGAAGCAATGCACATCTCAAACAGTTGCTCATCAGAAAGCTTCCAGGTTGAGCTGTCTGCCCGGCAGCTGATTTCAGCAGCGAGCATATTCTCTCCCGGCGGGCTGATGCGCTTCGAGAACTTATTGGTTTCAGAGACCCGGTTGTATGGTCTGCCAAGAAAATACAGGTACGAGCTGTCAAAGATATTCTGTTTTCGGGTAACCATATACACCACAATCAGGCAGAGGAAATCAATGTGCGTTGCACTTTCCATCACCTCGGCAGGTGCTGCCGGCGAGAGCATGCTGATCATCTCGCCAATGGGAATGGTAGACACCACAAAATTGCCGGTAAACTGCCGCTGCTTCCCTTCCCGGGCAGCAGTCACCGTATAGCCTCCCTCCTGCCGCGCAATACGGCTCACCTTATAGCCGGTATGCACCACCCCTCCTAATGATTCGACTCTGCGGCAGACCGCATCCATGATCATGCCAATTCCCTGGTAGGGATACCGTAGCAATAGCGTGGTTTCCCGCTCAACAAGCGACGCGTTCTCTTTCGCAGCCTTCCGCTGGAACACCAGCTTTAATGTCTTGAAAAAAGAAAGTTTGGTATGGGTTGGCATGCACCGGGGAGAGAGCTTCTCGCAGGGCATCCCCCAGAACTGCTCGGTATAGGGCTTAAAAAACAGCTTGAACAGGTAATCCCCGAAATTCTTCCGCGCCCACTGCTCGAAGTTCTCCTCGCTGCTCTCCCGCACAAACGGCTTCTTTGCCTTCTCAATGCCCTGGCGGTACAGGTAGCTCAGGCCAGACAGCAGAGAATCCTTAAAGGGGATCTGCGTCAGGATATTCTTTGCCGTGATTGGATAATTCAGGAATCTCCCATGGAACAGCAGCTTCACATCCCGCTGTAAGGCAGTCATTTCCTCCCCAAAATCCTCTTGAAAGAGGGAAGTGACCTTTTCCACAATATCCTGCCGCTCGCTGATAAAATAGTGCGGCCCATAATCCAGGTAGTAGCCATTAAACTTCCTGGTGGCAGCAAGCCCGCCAATATCAGAAGCAGCCTCAATCACCTCGGCAGCGATTCCCAGCTCCCCCAACCGCCAGGCGACGCTTAAGCCAGATGCCCCTCCTCCTAAAATCAGTACTTTCTTCCCCCCAGCCATGCTCCGCGAAAACCTACTCGGGTATAATAATCTTTTTAAAGAATCCGTTTATCCCTCCATTATGCGCAAGCTGCTCCATGATGGGAGATTTCTCCTCGTGCTGGTTTTCCTGTTATTTGCCCTCTTCCGCTTCTTCCAGGAAAGCCCCTATACCCTGATTGTCGGCGACATTGCGCGCTACCTGAGCTTAACGAAAAGCTTCCCGTACCATACCCTCTACAATCATCTCGTCTATACCGGCCATCCACCGTTCTTCCCATATGTCGTGCGCCTGTTCAGCACGGTATTTGCCCTGGACATTGCATCCAAGATAGTATCATTTGTATCTTCCCTCCTCTTTTTCCTTGCGGTTGCCAGGCTTTTCTCGCTCTTCAGCAAGGGAAAATACTGGATTGCCACATCCCTACTCCTGCTTGTCCTGAACTTCTACCACATCTTTATGTCCACTATCGGCATGAAAGAGTCATTCATCATTGCATTGTTTTATGGTGGGATGTACTACTACCTCAGGGGCCTGCAGCACCATCCAAAATATTTTATCCATGCATCGCTCATTGGTGCTGCCCTGATGCTCACCACAGAGCTCGCCGTCTTCCTTATTCCCGCGCTGCTGCTCGCACTGCTCATCTACAAAAAAGGAAAGCTTCTGCCTGCGCTTGCCCCCATCTTAGTCATGCTCCTGGCATTCGCCGCCTGGTCTGCAGTCAAGTATGCCCTTTACCTGCAGCATCCCTACTATCCGGATATTCTGGGCATTGCAGCCTCAACAGAAAACCTGAACATCATGGGTGTGCTGAACCCGGCATATTTTTCAGCAACAACGGAGATTGCCACGCTGGGCGTGATTACCAGCCCTGCTGTTTTTGCCCAGCATGCATTCTACATCATGCGCTCCCTGATTAATCTCGCCTATCCATTCAACCTCATCGGGCCAGACAATGTCATCCTGCTCCACAAATGGCCGCTGCTTCTCGTCATCTATCTTCCGCTGCTCATCTGCATGCTGGCTGGCGCATATTCAGCTGTCCGCGACACGCTGAAAAAGCGGGCTTTCCGGGACAACCATGGCCTCTTTATGCTCGGACTGGCGATTATTCTGCTCCCCCCTATCGTTGATGCCGGCCTCACCCCCCGGCACCAGCTCCAGCTGATAATCCCGCTCGCCTATTTTGCTGCTGCAGGATTATGGGTTATCCTCCGGAAGCTCCGCCTGCTTGCCCAGTACACTGCACTCTTCCCGTATATGCTCATCGCCTTTGCCGTTATCATGGCGCCGCTCTGGATATTCACTCACCCCTATCCAATCACTGCTGCGCAGCCGCTGATTCAGGGAAAGGATGCAGCCCTCTTTCTCAGCAGCCTGCCCGGTGACGGCATCCTGGACTGGGGTGAAATGAGTACTATGACCTACCTTACTGATAAGCGGATCATTACCCTTCCGCCAAATCCCGATGACCTTGATTTCCAGATACAGTACTACAACATCTCCTACCTCTCATTCCTGAAAAAGCCGTATTATGCATCACCAACAATTCCCTACATCCAGTCCCATCCTGAGAAATACCGGCGTATCGCTGCTATCCCTATACGCTACCCGGGCGATGTCCTGGTCATTGGGGAGCAGACAAACCAGTATCTCATCTATCAGGCGAAAGGATAATCATTTAAATTGCCCGTTCTTCCCGCGCAGCATGAAACTGTTTCCGTTCGCCATCGCCTGCGCGCTTGTTCTGTATATCACTACCCTTCCTGCCTTCTTTCTTCAGCAGCCCGAGCATGATGAGGCATTAACTCTATTGATCGCTGAAGGCGTCACCAAATACGGCACACCACTCACCTATTTCAATGAAGTTTCTGGATTGCAGTACGGCTATGTCCATCCGCCATTATATTTTTATCTCATATCATGGACAGACACCCTCTTCCATAATCTGCTCTTTTCCAGCCGCATCCTGGGCATCCTCTCCCTGCTGGCAGTATTCGTGCTCTCGCTGCTCATCATCAGACGGATTTTTCCGGACTATACACATATCCCGATCATCTTCACCATCCTCTTTTTCATCAACCCCGTCATCATCAGAAAATCTTACCTCATCCTATTCGATACCTCGCTCCTTGCCGTCGCCATACTGCTCTTCGCTTACCTTTTCCTGAGGTGCCCTGCTCCCCGGACCATGCTGCAGCATCTGCTCCTTATTGCTACCTTCACAATCCTCCTCTGGATAAAATTTACCACACCCTATGTACTGCTGGGAAGTATTCTGCTCTTTCTTGCCCTCCAGCGGAAAGGCAGGGCATTGCTTTCTTATGCGGTGATGGGGATTATCAGCACTACCTTGTTCATTGCTACCTGGTACATCTACACCAAGCTTATCAATGGTCCTTTTCTTATCCCGTTCCAGGCAACCCTCTTTAACCGTATTGCCAGCCCGCTTTCTCCCTTGCTCATCCTCACACATCTCTCCGGCTTTATCTACCACCTCTTCTGGCTTTCACCGCTGTTCTTCGTGCTTCTTGGCGTTGCAGCATATGGCAGACTCCGCAATCTTCTCCGTACCAAAACATTCGCTGCCTCTGATTTCCTCCTCTTGTTTGTTGCGGCCATGTGGTTCGCACACCTCATCCGCGCCCCAAACATCAATTATCTCTACCCGGTGATCCCCCTCGCGCTTATCCTTATTGCAGAGCGCATTGCGCATTTCCGTGCATTCCCGAAAAAGCCATCACAACTCCTGGCGATGGCAATCTTGTTCCTTTTCTTCCTCCTGCTTCCTGATCCGATTCTCGCACTGCAGGACATCCTTCCCTGGAATCCGGGCTCTGCCATGCTGCTCATTGCGCTGATGCTCTCTCTCCTCCCCCTGCTGGCGCTTGCCTATCCCCTGCTCAAGAAAGACATCCGCCTGCTTGCGCTGCTCAGCGTCATCATCATGGCTCCGATGAACCTCTCACTGCTCATCACCCAGGCAACTGCAGATTACTCAACTGCCGTTCTTTATGGTGAACAAGGGTATGCAGAAACCGTTGCGTACGCGCAGCAGCACATCCCCCCCGGCAGCCTGATCATCACGGAGCAAAGCATCGGCTTTCTTACGCAAACGCGCTTCTATTCTGCCCAGCAGCTCATGGCATTCAACCTCTGCGGTGAGCCGACAACAACCAGGGGCATCACTAATTCAACGTGCGACTTTGGCCTGATTCCGGATGATTATAACCTTACAGACTTAGTTGCTTCCAGCACTATCCCTTACATCATCTATTCTGACTTTCCCAGGGAAGTAAAGGGCGGACTTTCTTCAGAAGCAGTCGCTGTTCTCGGAAAATATTATGCCCTGGAGCGGCAGTTTGGAAATTTTTACGTCTACAAGAGAAAAGATGACGCTAAAACGGCCCGGTAAACCGCTCATCCGGCACGTCCATGAAGCGGAGCTCGCCTTCTGCTGGAATGATGTCTGCAGCCGCAGCCAGCCGCGCAATCTCCTCGCCTTTCTTTCCCATTATCTCGCATGCCTTCCTGATGATATCCACATGCCTCGGATAATAATGCCTGGCCAATGCGCGTGTTGACGGCGTCGGCAAATCAGGAACAGTGATGCGCTGTGGTGCAGCCTTCAGTCTTGGAAATGCCTTTTCCGCAGCCCGCGCAAGAATCTCTCCGGCAAATCCTCCGGAATACCAGCCGCTATCAGCAACCAGCAGCCTGCCGGTCTTCTCCACTGAACGCAGGATAGTCTCCTCATCCAGCGGCTTCAGGCTCCGGATATCAATCAGCTCTGCGGAAATTCCTGCCTGTTCCAGCCAGGGAAGCGCCTTTCTTGCTTCAAGCATCATATACGATGTTGCTGCAATCGTGATATCCGTTCCTTCGGCAACAACAGCTGCCTTTCCCAGTGGAACAGTGTAGGGCTCCTCAGGCACCTCTCCCTTCACTTGGTGCAGCCAGCGGTGCTCGATAAACACTACTGGATTATTGTCCCGGATGCTTGCAATTAATAATCCCTTAGCATCATAGGCACTGCTCGGCATCACTACCTTTAATCCGGGGATATGGGCAAACAGCGCCTGCAGGCTTTGCGCATGCTGCGCGCCATTCCCAAATCCCCTGCCGATCATCACACGCACCACCAATGGAACCGCATCCTTGCCGCCGAACATGTAATGCCAGTTCGCTGCATTGTTCACTAACTGGTCCATCGCCAGCAGCAGAAAATCAATCCGGAGATGCACCATCACCGGCCGCATCCCGCCTAATGCAGCGCCGATGCATACCCCAGTCATTCCATTTTCCGAGAGCGGCATCTCCCATGCTCTCTGCCTGCCAAAGTGCTCCTGCAGCCCTTTGGTCGTGCCAAATGACCCGGTAGGATCAGGCACTCCCTCCCCAACAACAAAAACAGAGGGATCAGCCTGCATGCTCTGCACCAGTGCCTCGCGCACAGCTTCTGCGAATGTCAGTATCCTATTTTGCATACAGATGCTCACCCAATGTCCCTTCCTCAGGAAACGGGCTCTGCCGGGCAAAGGCAAATGCCCGCACAATCTGCTCATCAATCTCCTTTTCTATCTGCCAGTGCGCCTCTTCGCTTAGTATGCCTTGGGAAACAAGCTGCCTGCGGAATGCTTCCAACGGGCACCGTGCTTTCCATGCGTGGAGCTCTTCTGCAGTGCGGCGCCCTTTGCCCGTGTCCTCAAACGGCCCGCTGTGCTCCTTCCAGCGATAAGTAGCAAACTCGAGGAATGCCGGCCCCTTGCCTGCACGGATGCGCGACACCGCATCCCTGGTCTTTTCATACACCTCAATGATGTCATTGCCATCGCCATGATCAGCATGCACTCCATGCCCCTGCGCAATATCCGTGATTGGCCGGTCCGGCTGCCGCTCATCCAGCGTGGTCAGCACTGAATACAGGTTGTTCTCGCACACAAACAGGATAGGCAAATGGTGCAGGGAAGCAAAATTCAGTGTTTCATGGAGAACCCCTTCCTCAACAGCACCATCTCCGAAGAATACTGCAACAACCGCATTTTTCTGCTGCATCTGCAGTGCCCACGCCATGCCTGCAGCAATGGGAATAGTGCCTCCAACAATCGGTGTTGTGCCGCGGAAATTCACGGACTTATCAATGATGAGCATCGAGCCACCTCTCCCTCCTGAGCATCCTGTTACCTTGCCGTACAGCTCGGCAATCAGCGCATCAGGGCTCCCTCCCTTCGCGAGGTAATGGGCATGCCCCCGATGGCCCGAGAACACCATGTCCCCTGCAGAAAGATTCGCGCACACCCCTACAGCAACCGCCTCCTGCCCGATGGAAAGATGGACCGGGCAGCGCATCTCCCGCTCCTGGTATTTCTCCGCAATCCGCTCCTCTAATCTCCGGATGAGCAGCATCTGGCGGTACAGCGAGAGCAGCATGTCGTTGTCAGGCATACGTGAGGAATTCTTCTGCGGCTTAAAAACATTCTGGTCGTGAATACATATGTATTTATAGTAAATTTTATTCCCCTGGTAACAATGGGGGAGAATCCAAAAGTCGTGATACTCTGCGGAGGCATGGGGACCAGGCTCCGTGATTATGCGGACCCGGTGCCCAAGGCGCTCGTCCGGATAGGCGAGATGCCGATCATCTGGCACGTGATGAAGATTTACGCCCACTACGGCTACACTGACTTCGTGCTCTGCCTCGGCTTCAAGGGAGACAGCATCAGGCGCTATTTTCTGGATTTTGAGCACATGACCAATGACTTCACCCTCAATCTTCGTTCCAGGGAGCAGCGGATCATCAGCCACGGCCAGGTGGAGGACTGGCGCATTACTTTTGCCGAGACCGGGCTGCAGAGCAAGACTACCCGGAGAATAAAGCTGATTGAAAAATACATTGACACCGATCATTTCTTCTGCACCTACACTGACGGGCTATCTAACATTAATGTCCCTGATCTCTACCGGTTCCATCTGCAGAGGGGGCGGGCAGCGACATTGACTGCGGTGAATCCCACCTCTCCGTTTGGAGTGGTCACCGAGGAGCAGGGGATTGTCACCTCATTCCGCGAAAAGCCAACCCTTGCCGGGCTGACCAACGGCGGATTCTTCTGCTTCAGCAGGAAGGTATTCGACTACCTGCATGATGATGTCTTCCTGGAGCAGGAGCCTCTTACCCGGCTGGCAAATGATGGGCAGCTTGCTGCATACCGCCATGACGGTTTCTGGATGCCCATGGACACATTTAAAGACGTGGAGCGGCTCAATAAGATGCACGATGATGGCAACACCCCCTGGATGGTCTGGAGGAATGCCCCATGAGCTTCTGGCACCATCGGAATGTGCTGGTAACGGGCGCAACCGGCCTGCTCGGCTCCTGGCTCTGCGAGGAGCTGCTCCAGCACCGGGCAAATGTCATTGCGTTGGTCCGCGACTTCGTCCCTCACTCACGGTTCTTCGCTGAAGGGCTCCACCACCGGATCACCCAGGTGAAAGGGGCATTGCAGCAATTTCCCACAGTAGAGCGCGCGCTCAATGAATACGAAATCGACACCGTCTTCCATCTGGGAGCGCAGACCATTGTGCCGACCGCAAACCGGTCGCCGCTTTCCACCTTTGAATCCAACATCCGTGGGACATGGACGCTGCTGGAAGCTGCTCGCCGTTCTTCCTTGGTGAAGCAGGTCGTTGTCGCATCCTCGGACAAGGCATACGGCAGCCACACGCAGCTCCCCTACACTGAAGAGCATCCATTGCAGGGAAGATATCCGTATGATGTCTCCAAGAGCTGCGTTGACCTCCTCACCCAGTCCTACCATTATACCTATGGCCTGCCGGTGGGCATCACGAGATGTGGCAATATCTACGGCGGCGGCGACCTGAATTTCAGCAGGATCATCCCCGGCACCATCAAGTCCATCGTGCTGAACCAGCGCCCCATCATCCGGAGCGACGGCACCTATATCCGCGATTATTTTTATGTCAAAGATGCAGCGCTTGCCAACATGCTCGTTGCGGAGCAGCTCCAGCAGAAATCCCTCCACGGCCATGCATTCAACTTCAGCATCGCGAACAAGCTCTCGGTTATTGAGCTTGTCAATCTTATCCGAAAGCTCATGAATAGCCCCCTGGAGCCGCAGATCCTCAACGAGGCAAAGGCAGAGATCACTCACCAGTATCTCTCCAGCGAGAAGGCAAAGCGCATGCTGGGATGGGAGCCGCGCTACACGATTGAGGAGGGCCTGAAAGAGACCATCGCCTGGTACCAGCGCCATTTTCAGCAAGCAGCATGACACCTGACGAATTACGAAAGGAAATCCTAGACAAGGTATCTCAGTACTACCAGCTCTCCTTTGCCAACAGGAAAAAGGGATTCATCCATTGCTCAGGCAAGGATTTTGACGCTGAAGAGCTGAAGTATGGAGTAGAAGCCATCCTCGACGGCTGGTGGACAGACGGCAGGTTCGCGGACAGATTTATTGAGGAATTCCAGAAGGTCATCCCGGCAAAGTATATCATTTTAGTAAACTCCGGCTCCTCAGCAAATTTGCTTGCACTCTTCTCTCTCACCTCGCATCTTATTCCGGAAGAGCGCCGCCTCCAGCCAGGCGATGAAGTGATGACATTAGCAGCAGGATTCCCCACAACAGTGAACCCAATTATCCTTGCCCAATGTATCCCTGTATTTTTAGATATAGAGATGGACACCCTCAATATAGACGTCACCCAGTTAGAGCAGGCGCTCAGCCCAAAAACAAAGGCAGTGTTCATCGCCCATACATTGGGAAATCCCTTTCCCGCAGATAAGGTAAGGGCATTTTGCACTATGCATAATCTCTGGCTGATTGAAGACTGTTGCGACGCTCTTGGTGCAGCCTATCAGGACAAGCCTGTCGGAACATTTGGGGATATCGCCACCTTCAGCTTCTACCCCGCGCACCAGGTCACCATGGGTGAGGGCGGGGCAGTGATTACCAATGATGACTCACTGGACAAGATTGCCAAATCACTCCGGGATTGGGGCAGGGACTGCTGGTGCAAGACGGGGAAGGACAACACCTGCGGCATGCGCTTCGCCCACCAGCAGGGTGACCTTCCCTTCGGCTACGATCACAAATACATCTTCTCGCACCTTGGCTTCAATCTCAAGCTCACAGATATGCAGGCAGCGATAGGCTATGCGCAGATCCAGAAGCTTCCCCTGTTCCTCCAGAAGCGCAGGGAGCATTTCCAGCAGCTCGCCGCGTTTTTCTCTGACTACATGAATTACTTTTCTTTCCCGAAAGCAAACGGCAGCCCCTCCTGGTTTGGGTTTACCCTCACCATAAAGCCAGGCTGCCCCTTCACGCGGAATGAGATCATTGGCTACCTCCAAGCCCACGGCATTGGCACCAGGCTTCTCTTCGGCGGCAACCTGACGCGGCAGCCCTACTTCAAGAACCAAAACATTGCCTATCGCTCCTTTCCGCTGCCCAATACTGATTATGTCATGGACAACAGCTTCTGGGTTGGTGTGCAGCCCAACCTCACTGATGGGGACATGGCGAAGATTATCGAGGTATTCATTGGATTCCTGCATTTATATCAAAAAATATCCAAAAAAGAGAATGATTTATAAGCCGCTTCAGATTGGCGCAGTCTATGAAGCTCTCCCTCGTCATCCCCTTCTACAATGAAGAGGTATGCGCAGCGCCGGTGTTGGAAGATCTTGTTGCAGTCTTCAGCAGAAAGAAAATAGATTATGAAATCATTGCAGTTGATAATGGGTCTCATGACCGCACCAGAAAGATTCTGCAGCGCCTTGCCGCGCGCCATCGGCAGATCAAGGTTATCTCTGTTATGCCGAACCGGGATTTCGGCGGCGGCATCATCGAGGGATTTAGGCATGCGAAGGGAGACATCATCGGCTTCTCCTGCGGCGATGGGGAGATCTCCGCAGCAGACAGCTATAAGGTATACGCCGCACTTGCACAGGGAGGTGCAGACCTCTGCAAGCCGGTGAGGGTATCGCGGACAGACGGCTTCTTTCGGAGATTCTTTTCTGCAGCATACAACCTTTTTGTTCTCCTCCTCTTCCAAGTAAGGGTAAGGGATGTCAATGCGTACCCGTTGCTGATGAAGCGGTATGCTTATGAGCGTATCTCCCCAAATATTCCGAATTGGCTCTTCAATCTGGACATCCTCTACAAGGCGAAGCTGCAGGGTTTCACTCTCAGCGAAATCAAGGTGCAGCACCAGCGGCGTGCCGGCGGCAAAAGCCATATCCGGCTCTCCAAAGTGATGCACATGTGCTTTGATATGCTCCGCTACTGGTGGAATTCCCCTCGACGCTGAACCTCATCTTTATATATTGCAGTTCGCTTCCTTGCCCATGCACATCTGCCTCTACTCCCATCAGGAAAGCCACGTCGGCGGCGGCCAGATCAGCACCGCAACAACAGCAAAATACCTGAAAAAATATCATCATACAGTTATCCTATGCAGCAATATTCCCTCTCTGCGCGTACACCTGAAGAGCGCCAAGCCTGACATCCTTCTGCACCACAACATCAAAGACATGGTGGCTGTCCAGCGCCTTGCGGAAAAGCATCATATCCCGTTTATTCCCACCATCAATGGACTGTTCACCTGCGGCAAGGGCACGCATATCCGCTATTCCTATTTTGGGGAGCCCAATCTCCGCTGCAGCCTTACGTGCATGATAAGATGCAGTATCCAGGGTCATTACCGCATGCCTTTTCCCAGGCAACAGCAGCTCAAATACCTGCTCTCCGCGCCGTACCGCTATGCCCGCATGCGCGCCAGGATAGCTGCATTGAATAAATCAGCAGCAGTCATCGCCGTCGGCAAAACACTGAAGGAAATTCTTCAACTCAATGGTGTTACCGCACCTATTGTTGTCGTTCCCCAGCCCGTTGATGAAGATATTTTAAACAAACCGAATGTCAAAAAACAAGAAAATAAGCTCCGCATACTCTTTACCAACGGCTTTGACACCACCAAGGGAATCCTTCCTCTCCTGGACGCATTTTCCCGCTTAAATAGGAATGATGCCGAGCTGCTCATCACCGGCAGGATTTATCCGATCATCAAGAGCATTACTGTCCCCAAAGACGTCACTGTGCTCGGCGAAGTGCCGTTTGAAAGGCTCAAGGAGCTTTACTACACATCAGATATATTGGCCTATCCCACCCTTCTCTTCGAGCCCTTCGGCAGGGCATGGGCAGAGGCAGCATGTGTTGGACTTCCCATCATCGCATTCAAGGGCAGGGCAGGGCCTGCGGATTACCTGGAGCATGGGAAGACCGCATATCTTGCTGACCTCAACGTCGCCGCATTACAAGAAGGGATAGAAACGCTGCTGGACAATGCTGCGCTCCGCAAAAAGCTCTCGCGGAACGTGCGGGAGTTTGCAAGGAAACATTTCCTGGCGCCGGTGGTGGCAGACAAGCTCATAAATGTCTATGCTTCAACGCGAGCGGACAGCTAAACGTGCACACCAAATTCTTGTAATGCAGCGCGCGCCGCATCAACTGACTCCGCAGTGCGGAACCTGGGGTGAATGAACTCTTGTTCCTGATGTGCCGTGCGAATAGCCTCGCCAAGATTAATATGCTCCGTATAATGGATGCCGTACCACTCGAGCTGCTCAATGCCCGCCCGCAGATACGATGCTTTATCATCAATGAAGACAACCTTCTGGAAACCATAACGCTTGAATCTCCCATATATCGCGGGCTGCGGTTTCACCGAACCGGCACGGGATGAATATACGGCTGGAGATGATGGATCGTATGTATCAAGCATGCTTGGAAATCGCCCGGAAATGTCCAGCAATGCATATTCAGACATATTTGAAAAAATGCCAACACGATACCCTGCCTGATGGAGCTGGCGCTTCAGCTGCACCATGCCTTTTATTTCATCCGGCCAGCAGCGCCTCAGTAATGCAGCCAAGTCCTTATCCGAAACCCTCTCGAGCCCCAGCGCGCGCACCCTGCTCAGAAATTCAGCTGTCGGAATCTTCCCCAAGAGGGCATCCATCTCTATTGCACTAAACTGTTTCTTAAACGTATCGAGAGGAACATTTGCCTGCTGCGCCGCATGCGCATAAAAATCACCATAATCAAGCTTCACAAGCACCGCACCAACGTCAAACAATACCAGTGTAGCTTTCTGATTCATGAGCCTCGGAAACAACAAACCATATAAAAAGGTGCAGGTTTATCCTCGCCCATGCACCCGAATCTTCTCCATTATCTCGCCTGCCCTGCCTGCGGCAACACGCTCCGGCTGGTGAGCAGCAGGAGAGAAGCAAAAGAAATTACCGGGGGAGAGCTTTCCTGCAGCAACCATCACTCCTATCCCATTATCCACGGCGTCCCCCGCATGCTTCCCTCGCTGGAATCCAACGTCCATGCCGTGCGGAAAAGCTTTGCCGAGCAGTGGAAGCTCCAACGGAAATTCTACCAGGATATCAACAAAGTCAAGACCTGGGGGCTGGAGGCAGACGAGCGGAAAGCATTATTTTTGGAGCAGATGGGCATCACCCCGGCAAAGCTGAAGAACAAGTCAGTCCTTGACGCGGGCTGCGGCAACGGTCACCTTTCCATCAAGCTGGCGGACTATGGATTAGAAGTCATTGCCCTGGACATCACGGAAAGCGTCTATCTTGCCTATCAATACAATTCCCGAAAAGACAGGGTCTTTTTTGTGCAGGGCGATGTCATGCATCCGCCGTTTAAGCAGGGAGTATTCGACTATGTGTATTCATCGGGAGTGCTGCACCACACCCCAAGTACCAAAAAATCTTTTCTTGCCTTATCGCGCTGCGTGAAGCAGGGAGGAAAATACTGGGTCTGGCTCTACCTGAAGATCAGCAGGATTAGGGGAACGAACTGGATATACGACAACAAGCCCAAGCTCTACCTGTACGATTTCATCCCGAAAATAGTTGGCAGATTGCCGGTTTCCCTGAAAAATGCGTTCTGCTACTTATTGATCCCTTTATTCATGCTGAAGCAGGAAATAGAGATTCTGACCGGTATCAAGCAATTCGACAAAACTGACCAATACCGAAGAGCACGAACCAGCTGGAAAGAAAAGCTTATCGACCTCCATGACAATTTTACCCATCGCTACAACTACCGCCATACCCCTGAAGAGGCCATGCAGTGGTTCAAAGAGGCTGGATTCCGAGACATACTCTACAATTACAAAAAAGAGGGCGGCGGATTTGGGGTATATGGCATTAAGCAGAAATCCTGAGCTCTAGCCGTATCCTTCCCATCACCTTCTCCCACGAATACTCCTGCACCGCCCGTTGCCGCGCATTCCTGCCCATCTGCCGGCTCAGCCTTTTGTCCCTGATCAATCGGGCAATCTGCTCGGCAAACAGGGCTGGATGCCTCGTGTCCGTAATCACCCCACATTCTGGCGTCACCATATCCATGAACGACTCGTTCTGCGATGCAATCACTGGCGTGCCAAGCATCAATGCTTCCAGCACCGCATACCCAAACTCATCATACAGCGATGGCGCGGCAAAGAGGTGCGACCGCGCAACAATTTCCATGCTTTTCTCCCGCGGCAGGGGCCCGGCAACGGTGATGTGCTCCCGGATATCATGGTATTTCCGGAACCCTGTAGCAGAGTCCGGCGGGACATTCCCGATCACTTGCAGCCCCCATCTTAATTCCGGATGCTCACGGGCAAGCACCAGCAGCGCATCTAATAGGTGATGGAGCCCCTTCCGCTCAACCCAGATATGGTTCTTGGCGACAAAGCAAATCGTAAACCGCGGATATTTGGCATATTTGTGTTCCATCGGCATTATCCCTGGCGGCAGGTAAATGGCATGTTCCCCCCGCTCGGCAAGCTTCCGCGCAACAACAGAGCTTACACAGGCAGTAAGCTCATTCCTCGTCGGAAACAGCCGGTCCGTGATGCTGCTTTCAATCTCCCGCAGCGCCTTGTACCAGCAGAGCAGCCCGGAAGAATACCGCCGGGCAAGCTGGATAGCCCCTGCAACAGAGCGCGGATAATCCCACCCGACCTGCACGATAGGTATCCGCTTGTCCACACCATAGAGAAATCCGCTGGAAATTACCAGGTCCGGATTGATGCGGTTGATTATTGCTGCAATCCGCTGGTTCATAATCGGCTTGAGCAGGTAGCTTAATGGCGTGTCCCGGATTATCCTGCCCCCAGGAAAGAGCGGCTGCCGGATAAAAGTGAGGTTCCCCTCCTTCCCCTCCTGCTCCCCAATAACATACGCCCGGTGCCCGGTCCCTTTGAGGTATGCTGCCAGCTCAACAATATAAATCGCTGTTCCGCCGTGGAAATTATAGGGGTAGAGAACGATTCTCATGCCAGCAGGAAACTGCACTATCTTTTAAATCTTTATCGCATCAGGATTAACATATTCCCTGCTGATATACTGCTCACGCATCTCGTTGCTGACCGTAAAGTTGCCGTAGTTGATCTTCCAGACCTTCAATGGCCCAATCGCCCTGCCGTTGATGACTGCAAGCGGCCAGCTCCTGCTGTCGTCATACGCCAGCTCAAACGCGCTCGTGTCATACTCAGGATTCTGCTTGTTGAGCATGAACAGGTTCACCCATAAGGTGCGCATGGCCCGTGCAGAGATCAGGTATGCTGCTCCCAGCGGATTCTGCTGCTCACCGGATAAGCTCGGCACGATCCGCAGGCATCCCTCCCAGCCCCCCGCAAACCGGATGACCCTGTCCTGGAAAAAGATGCAGTTCATCGGCACATTGTACTGCTGGTTATATGCAACTACAATTGCCGTCGGCTGGCTGAACGTCACCTGCCCTCCCTCATTTTGCCGGAGAGGCAGCAGCACAGCGCCGACAGCAGATGCCTGGCGCCGGAAAGTGACACCATTAAAGATGAAGTCCTCGTCAATCGGCTGCCCCCCTCTGAAGAACAGCACGGTTTGATCCCGGGTTTCTTTTGTTTGAGTCTCGTCAAGGTGAAACAGGGTCATCCACGAATAGCGGTCATACGCGGTATCAGAGCCAATGGAGGAATATGCAGTGTATTTTCCAATCTCATCAGAGATGATGAGCAGATGGCTTGCGTCATGCGCCTTGAGGAACTGCAATGCCTCGGTCTGGTTCTGCCCGGTGAGCACCATCCTGCCCATAAGATAATTCCAGGGCCCGATCTCATTGCCGCCGTCAGTGATGGTGGCGCGCTCACCGCCGGACTGCACCCAGTAGCCGTAGTCCCACCAGTGCGCAAAGACAGCATCTTTTGGGGTGTTCTCCCGGATCCACTGCCCGGCGATTTGCCATTGCTGGTTGTACGCAGGCCCGATCCATTTTGCCTGGCTCATGCTCTCGCTGTAAAAGTCAAAGATCAGCCCCTTTTCTCCCCTAACTGGCAGATTGAATGGAGAGGCAACAATAAGGATAAACACAGCCAGCGCAGCATAGATAAGCCCGCGATATACCTTGTCTGTTATCTTCATGCGCAGCTGCCATCCGTACGCGACAATCCCTACAATCGCATACGCAGCGAGCATGGCAGTGACCGGGCTGAAGGTAAATAAAAGCCGGATAGCCCCTCTCGCGCCGACAACAGTGAGGAAGAACCAGATAAAGACAAACAGGTACTTGGTGTCCAACTGTGCCATCCGGTGATACGTTTCCTTATCCCGGTAAAAGCTGTAGAGGTAAAGCCCAATCATGATGCCTATGAATATGATCAAAGATCCGATATACAGGAATCGGGCAATGCCGCTTTCCCCATTGAGCACGCTGCCATCCCGGTATCTGCTGAAAATGAACGCCCAAAGGAAAAAGGCAAATAATCCGCTCAGCGCCCATTTGTGCTTCTGCAGCGGCTTGATCAATTCATAAAACAAGTACACTGCCCCGATTAAAAACAGCCCCACATACAGCCAATTCCCGCCCATCTGCCCGCGCCAGTCCACAATGTACGGCTGGTGCTGCTCCGCCACAGTCACCTGCCACCTGCTGTTGGCAAACGGGCTGAGCAGGTTCGTCCTGATATAATCAATCTGCTCGCCTAATCCGAAAAATCCGCCGCTCGCCGCAAGGAAGAGCACACCAAGCACAACCAAGAGCAGGATGATGAATACCCCTTCCGGCATGACCTTCTCCATCCGCTCCCGGATCCTCAGGGGATTCCACTGCAGCAGGGCCATATTTGCCAGTGACGCGCTCAGCGCAAACAGCATCAGCAGGCCGATGGAGCTGTGCCTCAACCAGTCTGTGCTCAGGAATGCTCCGTCGTATATCGGCGAGAGGGTAAAGAATGTCACCAGAAACCACGCCCAGTGGACACAGAAATCCTTGAGCATGAATTTCTTGAGCATGATGTCCCCAATGACAAACAATGAGATAATCACATAAATGGGGAATACCCCTCCGGGCCAGGTCACGCCGGTAAGCATCGTGGCAACCCCGGTCAGCGCGCCAACAAGCCCTGCTTTCCAGGGCTGTTTCTGCTGCCAGGCAACAACATAGAGGTAGAGCGTGATGTGCATGAACATGATGCCCATCGCGTCGTGGTCAGATGACCCTGCCATGGTCCGGAAGAGATACGCGGGCAGGAACGCAAGCAGAAGAGTGGCAACCAGCGCCACCTTCCGGCTGAACAGCCTGCTCACGAGCAGGAAAAAGAACAGCTGGCTGATGGCAAATGCAATCACCGGATACATCACGTCAGCGTATTCAATCGTGACGTTCGCATCAAAGAATGCCCATCCTTTATACAGGTACGCGATGATATACGAGAGCGGCGCAATGGGATACGGCCGGTATCCCAGGGGATAATACCGCAATGGATCAGAATCATATATCTTGCCATGCTCCACAATATATTTTGCCAGGCGGAAAAAGACATGCGAGTCCAGGTCAACAGAGACATGCTTGCCTGTAGTGACATCAATGAGCCCGTTGATTCCAGGAGTAGTATTCCGCAGGTTTTCTGTGCGGGAGTGCCAGCCGAGCGCGAGAATGATGATCAGCCCGATGATCCACGCATATTTCCCGTATTTTTTGAAGAATAAAACAAGCTCCTGCGCATCGCCGGAGCCGCCCGCGGTGCCCGATTCCTTTACTTCCTTTTTCTCTTCGTGCACAAGCTGCTTAAAGAATCCGACAATCTGCGCTCTCTTTTTGCCTGCCTCTTCCTCATCACCCATGCGGTGGGAAAGCATAGACCGTTATTTAATACTTTCCAATAGGCAATGGCAATCTTTTTCTTCCAGTGGGAGGCATTTGGCTCTCCATATGCCTATGCACCCGTGCCTGCAATTCGTGGTCTATCTGTATTGCGTGCAGCCTCTCTACTAGACCAATAAACTCTTCTTGCGGAATAGGAATTGGGTCCTTCTGATATCCCTGTGCGAACATCCGGTCGAGTAATTCCCAGTAGAAGACAGAGCCGGGCACTTCAGCAAGATTGATGGGATCATACCATTTGTATGCACGGTCAAAATAGTTTGTATATCTATCCTCATTAAATGCATGATGCTGCTTGGCCAATGCAATGGCATGCAAGACAACGAGATGCAAATCTCCGAAGAATGAAACTTGGCGCTTCATCGCATCAGCATATTGCATTGCCGCACCTTTGTCTACCCTCGTTGAGGTATGATCAACCCTTGAAGCCCCGATTTCCGTCTCATGCACATGGCTAATGACATAATTCTGGTGCTGGTGAGAGTCTGCGCTGGGTACCAGAGCGGCCTCTTCCATTGCCCGGGTAACAAATCCATGCCATGTGGTGAGCTTGCTCAGCAGCGCTCCAAAATCCTCCTGCAGATATTCTAATACTTCTCGCGTAGCAAACTTCAGGTGCCAATACGCTAACCGGTAGAATTCTTCAAGGCGGAAATCGCTCTCTAGGCTGGGCAAGGAGAACGCAAGCGTTGTGCAGGGTTGGTTTTGCCATTGGATGGAGGGGTAGGTGACGGTAGCGATATGCACATATGGTCGATAAAACCCATTCTTTTCAAACGCATCGCCTAATGCGCCGCTTGCGTATGCTTCATTTCGCGCAGCATCGCTGGTCAGAAAAGAAAACGGTTTGTTACCCTTATACGAAGGCAGGTGAAACACCTTGCCGCTATGCATCCTCTGCATACCAAAATCAAGTTCGGCTGCGTGTTGGGCAGCAAGGGCAATATCCGCGATAACATTTTTTCCGCCGTTTGCTACCATCCGCGTAATCGTACCATCAATATCACATCCCTTCAACCTGAGATGAACAGCCCCGTCAGATAACAAGATGCCTCTTCCCCCGGAACTCAGGGCGTAACGGTCTGATGGATACCGGTTACCAAACAACGGTAAGTTTTCCTGTATATCCTTGGGGAGATTACCCTCAACAACAACCTCGAGATTATACACGTCCCTTGTTGCAAGAGGGATATCTGTTCTGAATTCACGCAATACGTGAAGATACCCGGTATTCTTCTGGGGAAGGTAATTTTTCATAAGGCCCGCACCATACAGTGCATGAAGTGATTTCTATGGCCGGCAAATGAAGGGAAGCTTATAAATTCTTGGAGAATTCTACGTTTTAAGGCATAATCCCCAGCACCTGGAATATCGCCCGCTCATTCAGCTGGCTCAGCTCATAATCAGCAGGTGCCTCCAAAACAACACAATTATCCTGCTGGTATGCTTTCGTCTCATTCCCTCCCCGGTAATACACCATCACCAAAGGCTCAGTGCAGTTCCGGACAGGAATATCGCCGCACCCCTCTGCAACAGCGCATGCCTCCTGCGGGCTGCTGCCCGCGAACTGCAGGAACGCGCCGAGCCTGCTCGCGGCAAATGAAGCATCAAACGTAGTCTCATTCGGGTGGGAAATCAGGTACACTCTTCCCCGGGACCGCTCAATCCGCGGCATGCTGATCTGCTCCAGCTCACTGGGGTGGTACGCAAACGCAATCCGCTGGCCGTTTACTGTGGACATCCAGCCCTGCGGAGTCGCCACGAATGTATACCCATTATACTCATTTGATGTCCCCTGTCCGGTGGTGTTATTGTTTACCAGTGCAAAGCCGATGGTGGAAGCCACCATCACGATGAGCAGGGCAAGGGCATAGGCGCTTTTTCTCTTGTACCACTTCTCCGTGCGGGTGATCATAAGAGGTATTGCACAAGTGAGGATTTATAAACATTATGCATAACCTTTTTATTAGATTCATCGTTTCAGACTATCATGGGACTAGAACTCAATCAACAATTTATCC
The DNA here is from genome assembly GCA_016203335.1 of Candidatus Woesearchaeota archaeon. Classification (GTDB taxonomy): domain Archaea; phylum Nanobdellota; class Nanobdellia; order Woesearchaeales; family JACQNA01; genus JACQNA01. The sequence continues at coordinate 9,182 of JACQNA010000039.1, read as the reverse complement.
TTACTCCTTTCCCACAAAAGGTAAGCCTGGACACTATTGTTTTTGATATTGATAATCAACAAACAGCTGCTCAACTCGAGGAGCCGATGAATCAGATTAATCGCGTTGTTGCTGACAAGCTCGCTGGCCTTGGTCACCCCCCGGCAACCAATCCCCTGCATCTCCCTCCGAGCGATGTGCGCACACTGCGGGAGCATATTACGCAAAATCAACACTGGCGAGGCGCAGCCACAGCAATTATCATGAACAATGCAAGCAACAGTCTAGAGATTGATATTGATGCCATGCTCGCTGCAATCACCAGACCATGGTTCAATGAGCAGCTTGTCTCGTATGGTGGATATGCGCTTAACTCCCAGGCGTTGCACATCACATCATCGGTAAGGCATTCATACTTCACTCATTTTACCGACCAGCTCATCCCCACCGGGCAACATCACTCGCCTCTTTCAGTAGCGGGTGTTGTGCATCTGGAAAATCTTCTCGTGTTGGGCTGGAGGGGTGGGCACAATTTTGCTGATACGGTGCACATCGTGCCAGCAGGATCAATTACCTACCGCACTCAATTTTTTGATAAAGAGGTGAGGGAGGAATTAGGCGACATTCCTTCTTCCCAGTATCAGCAAAAGCCGGCAGTTGTGGGAATGGTAACTGATACCAAGGGAAAAGGATGGCAATACCTTGTTGTTCATGTAGATCTCAATATGAGTGCACACGATTTTATGCAAACATGGATACATGCAGAAGAACGGGAGCACCGGTTCTTGCCTCTCCTTCCAGACAGCCTTGAGGCATTCCTGCATTACGCAGCACATAATCGGTATGATATCGGGAAAGAAGATCCCAGCAACAGGGCAATGACCACTGAAGATAACCGTGGCAAGATCCTGCCGCAGGCAGTGGCAATAGTCCTCCTTGACTATGCTACACGATTGCCCCGGAATCAATTTGTTTCTGCATTGCAAGCCACCCCTTTCTCCAGCGGGTATACACTTGAAGAGACCGTAAGACCGTGAACGGATACACTCAAATTACACTAACTTTCGCGCGAACCGCAGCAGCCGCGGCTCCGCAGCCAGCAGCTTCACCAGCATCATCAGCGGAAATTCCCTGCTCTCGCTTTCAATGATCCGCTTTACTCTTGGCTTGCCCACTAATGCAATAAGCGCATCATAGTCTTTGTCCGAGAATCTATCCAATACCCTCCGGATCCGCAAATGCAGCCGAAGCTGCCTGTTCAATGTGCCTAACCCCTTCTGATAATCCTTTCCATTGCGCAGCGCGTCAGCCAGCACTTCAGCAGCAGCCATGCCGGGAATAATCCCTCCTAATGTCGTTGCCTTCACCTGAAATGCCGCATCGCCCAGCAGATACACGTTTCCCTTCTGCACCGGAAGCCGGGGGTCATAGATCGGGATAATGCCGGACTGATACTCAATAATATCAGCCTTGCTCAGCCCCTTGCGCTGCAGGAACCGCTCAAAATAGGGCATTCCCCTGTTGTGCTTCACCGCCAGCCCGATCCGAGCAACCTCCCTACTCTCCGGCGTGATCCAGCCGAAGAACTCCGGGAAATCATCACCAAAATGCACCTCATACATGTCCGGCTCCCCATGATATTTCATCCGCGCCTGGATGCCGAAATAGAATTTTCTCTGTCCGAGCATGCCCTGGCTTCTTGCAACCTGGCTCAGGGGACCGTCTGCGCCGACCAGAACATCCGTTGGAATCCGCTGCACCTTGCCATCATGCTGAACGCTCATCATCCCATCAGCATAATCCAGGAACTTATGCCCTCGGTAGTACTGTGCTCCGGCATCCTCAGCCTTCTTCGCAATATGGCTGTCAAACCACTGCCGCTGCACCATCAGCTCCTCGTTCTGTAGGGTGATAATCGTGCTCTGCTGTTTTGCGCAAACCTTGATCCGCTTCAGCCTGTTCACCAGGTATTCATCGCTGACCTCTAAAAAATCAGCGAGCATCGGCGTCAATAGCCCGGTGCACTGGATCGGAGCGCCGATCTGCTCATGCTCCTCAAATATCTGTACTGGATTCCCCGCTTTCGCAAGCAGATACGCAAGATAGTTCCCCGCAGGGCCCGCGCCGATGATGGATATCATGGTGAATATGCCTATTGCCCCCCGCTATGCTTTATATGACTATCCTCTAATGATAACAAATGCGTAAGGCTTAAAAAGGAAATGCCATTTACCGGGAGAAACAAAGCGACTTTAAAACATTTGCCTTACCAAAACCATGAGCATTGCAGACCTTGCCGCAACCATCCCGCGATACGCGCGGAGAGCAGCATCAGCTCTTGCGGTCTATGGGATGCTGGCAGCAGCAGGCCCTGCTGATGCGCAGATACCCAACTTTCGGTTTAGTAAACAAGATAGTACTTCATCATCTCATGAATTGTCTTTTACCAACGCCGTAGGAGATACCATACTCAGAATTCATCATACTCAACCAAACACTAACTATCGCTTTACCCTAAGATCATACCCAAAAGGCTTATCAACAACAACGCTTGGTGAATTTGAAGCACTAAGGGATCACGGATTGCTCGAGGGCATCAACTTATACAATGCTTCTATAAGAGATACAAGCGTTATCAAGGTCCTACCAATACCACTTGATCTCACAAGGTCAATTTACCGTGAGTTGGATACATACATCAATGATCGTAGGCAGCCGACACAGCAAACACCACAGGCATTAACCATTGCCAAGCAACCCGCACCGCTCGATACGCTCGTTGATACTGCTGCCCATGCGCAAACATTGCGCTTGATCGGCGGCAATCAGCAGCAAAATCCATCAAGCCAGTACACAAATTCAGCAAACAGTTCACCATCAACACCGGCAAGCATAGTAAATCATAGCGCACCAAAATCGATTGATGACAATTCCGATCATCCTGGATACTGGTCGCAGGAAAAGCTTGAAGAAGCCGCTCGCAGCGGGCATATGCTGCTCTCTGGCAATGTCACGCCGCCACCATCTGCCCAGGATTCTGCAATGGTTCAGCAAATAGACCAGGCCTTACAGGAGAAATATAATGTTGATCCTGATACGCTGGTTGTCGCGAGCGATCTTCAACAAAGAACCATACGGCTTAATCTGGAGCGAAGAATCGAGCGGCTTGCACTTATCCGGAGAGATATTCCGAATCAGACAGGCACATTAAGTAACGAGCTTGAGGAAGCCTACAACTTCTTTAGGTCGGGAGCGGGATTTCAGATTGCACAGATTCTGGCGCGGGCAACTACTGTTGATGATAGCGGAAATGTCGGCATTATCGTAAAGAAATATGTTGGCGACATCGATGGGGATGGGATCATTGACCCGCTCGATACGTTTCTGAACATTTATGCTCCAATCCTCCGGCTTGCAAACTTAGGAAAGGCAGGAAAAACTGCAGAGGGGGAAGCAGGATATAAGCACGTGTTTGATGTTGTTTACAACTATGGTATCCCATTGCAGGAGATGATCAAGGACGAAACCATCATTCCTGAGCACCTCCAACAGGGCGATACTGTTTTTGTCTATTCAGAAAATCCAGAGGTACGAAGAAAGGCAGAAGAAAGAGGCTTGACCAAGTTTATGGACATGCTTGCCTCATCGGTTGATATTCTTCTTTATGCGCGATATGGCCGCAATATGCTTGGTTTTGACGAACAGTATGATAAACTGCGGCTTGAGACTGATGATGCTATCAAAGAGTTTAAGACATACATGACTCTTAAGGATCGGGAAACAGAAGAGCTGATGAGCCAAAAAGAGGAAGCGTTGCGGACTGGTCAGCTTACTCAACAGGAATATGATGCATTTCGACAAAAAGCAAAAGAAGACGCAACAGAACGAGAGCAGCATTTCCAAGGATTAGAGAGTAAATTGCGGGAGGATGTTGAGCAGGAGCGAAAGAGAACTGCTGAAGCTATCAAACAAAAAGAATTAGCAGTAACAAATTATGAAGAACGGATAGGAGAATTACGCAATCAAATTACTTATCTACAGGAAGAGGCGGATAAGATTTCAGGCTATGAAGGGCGGCTTACTTCACTTCAGGAGAATCTCAATGGTGTGATTGCAGGACGCGATTCAACGCAGCAAGCGCTTGGAGAAGAAAGATTGAGGAATAGCCTACTTGCGCTGCGGGAGAGCGAACTCGAACAAAAATATGCACAAGAACAGCAGCGTGCAGAAGCCGCCGAGCGCCTCGCCGCCAAGGAGAAGCGCCGGGCAGACAAGGCAGAGCGCAGGGCAACTACTGGCGTCGGCTTCTATGGGGAGAAGCTGGTTAACCACGGCCTGAATGCGGCATTCGGCTTTGACTACCGGCTGCCCAAGATAGGAAGAATGGTCTATCATGTCCGCGGTGGGTTCTCTCCGGAAGGGGAAAGCGATATGTCTGAGCAGTTCACCAGAGAGGTCTTTGATCCCTTACGACCGCAGCTGTACGGTGAATTGGTTACTAGGATTAATGAGATTGTCACCAGAACATTCTTTGGTGCGGGGGTAGGCGCTGATGTCCTGGATAACAAAAAATACACTGTCGAGCTCTTCCTGGACATCAACCGGCTCCGGACAACCATGCAGAGGAACATTGAAGAGCGTCTCACCCAAAGAAATAGCCAAGGAGATATTGTTGCCGAGCGCGCATTGCCGCAGAGCAGGCTTACTCAAAGCACGGATATCCTGGTCGGCTCAGGTGCGCTTGTAGGAATCAAAAAGCTGAATGACCGCCTTCCAGTCAACCTGAAATTCGGAACAGGAGTTGGATACTCACCAGAAGAAACCTTCCTCCGCTTCCTGCTGCAGGCGGAATTTTAGAAAAAAGGGCGTGATCTGAATCATCGTTGGGGAAAGCCAATGAAACAACTAGCCATTATGCTCAGCGTGCTGGTGCTCGCACTTTTGCCTAGCGTGCACGCTCTTCTTACATTAAACACCCAGTGGGAAACGAGCCAGGACACCGCAGCCATCAATTACGGCCAGAGCATCAATTTTGGCGTTTCCGCGCAGACCACGGGCAGCAGTTTCCCGTATGTGCAGGCGGTGCTCTTTGATAAGGACTATGCCCCATTGCACACCTATATCAATGCTGCCCAGGGCACGAATACTTATCAGAACTCATTTTCCGTAGCCCCTGCACAATACCAGCGCGCAGGCATCTATCATGTGAAGTTCGAGGCAAAAGACTCTCTCGGCGAGACGCAGTACAAGTTCATTGATCTTACCGTCAACAAGCTCCAGCCCGTCCTCATCACCCCGATTCCTGCTCAAGCCACTCCAGAGGGAACGCCATTGACTATCGATATGGCGAGCTATTTCACTGATCCTGAGCCGGCAGATGTGCTTGCCTACCAAGTCACTACCAAATACTCCCAGACAGACCTCCAGGTCAGCGTCTCCGGCTCCCAGGTGACCTTTACTCCAGCAAACCCAGAATGGGCCGGCCAGCACACCTTTACCGCAATTGCATCAGATGGCATGTTCTCTGTTCCCTCAAACCCATTTACCGTAACTGTCACCCCGGTGAATGATGCGCCGAGAATTGCCAGTTTCGCCCCGGTAAGCCTTAATCCGGCAATCAACGAGGGTGATACTTTGGCGTTCAGCGTTACAGCAACAGATCCTGATAATGCAGTTCTCGGCTATCTCTGGACATTGGACAGCCAGCCAGTCTCCAGCACCACAGCATATAATTATGTAACGGGCTTTACTGATGCAGGCACGCACATCGTCAAGGTTGTTGTCTCCGATGGCCAACTCTCAGACAGCAAGACATGGAATGTGACAGTCAACAATGTCAACCGTGCCCCGGTCCTGGCAGCAATCGGCAGCAAGCAGGTTGCAGAAAACGCTCTTTTGCAGTTTACCATCAGCGCAACTGATGCAGATAATGATGCTTTACTCTACACCACATCACCCCTGCCGCAGGGTGCAGCCTTCCAAAACAGGCAGTTCTCCTGGATACCGAGTTTCCAGCAGTCCGGCAGCTATCAGGTTACCTTTATAGTCAACGATGGCAATGGCGGCACAGACAGCGAAACTGTTACCCTCACAGTCACCGACGTCAACCGCGCTCCGGTATTGGCTATTGCAGATAAAACAGGCAGGGAAAACGAATTGCTCCAGTTTACCATAACCGCAACAGACCAGGACAATGACTCCCTGGCCTATACCGCATCCAACCTGCCGCAGGGCGCATCCTTCCAGAACAGGCAGTTCTCCTGGACACCGACATTCCAGCAGTCCGGCAGCTATTCAGTTACCTTCACTGTTTCTGATGGCAAGGGCGGAGCAGATAGTAAGACGATTATTATTACAGTGAGCAATGTCAACCGGGCGCCAGTACTGGCAGCAATCGGTGACAAGCAGGCGAGGGAGAGCGAGCCACTGCAGTTTGCAGTCTCCGCCGCCGATCCTGACGGCAATGGTTTAACCTATACTGCCACCAGTTTACCGGAAGGGGCATCTTTCCAGAGCCGGCAATTCTCCTGGATTCCCACCTTCCAGCAGTCCGGCAGCCATCAGGTGACGTTCTCTGTCTCTGACGGTGAGCTCTCTGACAGCGAAGCCATCACTATCACTGTTGGCGATGTCAACCGTGCTCCTGTTTTTGTTTCGCTCACCAACAAGCAGGGGAAGGAGAATGAGCTTTTGCAGTTCACGGTCTCAGCAGCAGACCCTGATAACGACACACTAACTTATAATGCAACCGGGCTGCCGCAGGGCGCCTCTTTCCAGGGCCAGCAGTTCAGCTGGACACCGACATTCCAGCAGGCAGGGAGCTACCAAGTGACTTTCTCAGTCTCTGATGGCAAGGAAACAGTGAGCCAGGGCATTACTATTGCTGTGGGAGATGTCAACCGCGCCCCTGTTCTTGCATCTATTGGCGATAAGCAGGCAGCGGAAAATGAGCTGCTCCAGTTTACTGTCTCTGCAACAGACCAGGATAATGACACGCTAACCTATTCCGCCAATGGGCTGCCGCAGGGAGCGGCCTTCCAGAACAGGCAGTTCTCCTGGACACCGACGTTCCAGCAGGCAGGCAGCTACCCAGTGACGTTTACGGTCTCTGATGGCAGCCTCACCGATAGCGAAACCATCACTATCCGCATAGGCAATGCCAACCGCGCGCCGGTGATTACTTCAACCCCGCTTACCTCTTTCAGAACCAACCAGCGCTTTGATCTGACCTATACCTATGATGTTGAAGCAACAGATCCTGACGGCGACCAGCTTGCCTATTCCTTGCGGCAAGGGCCAGAGGGCATGACGATTTCCACCTCAACAGGGCTTATCCAGTGGACACCGAACGAAAACCAGCTAGGAACAGTCTTTGTCCAGGTGCAGGTCAGCGATGGCGCGCTCATTGCTTTCCAGGGCTTCAGCATCACCGTATCCACCACCCCCTCAGCGATCTTGCCGCGGGAAAAGATATACATCGGAAGCGCAGGCTTCCTGGATGAGCGCGTGCAGCCAGGAGAGGCAACGAGCGCCTATGTCACCTTTACCAATACCGATAATCTGGAGATGGAGCACGCCCGTGTTACCGTCTCCATCCCAGAGCTTGCTGTCCGCAGCAGGGCAGGTCCCTTTGCTCTTAACACCGGCGACAAGGTCACGAAAACCCTGCCGTTGGAAATCCCGGCAGATGCCTCAGGAGAATACCTGGCGCGCTTCACCATCAGCGATGGCAAGGTCAAGCGGACGATTTACCGCCCGATGGAGGTACGCTGATTATGGGCAGAGGCTCCGGCATGCACGCATATTGCAACTACTCGAGAATAGAAACATTTAAATACTCAACACACAATCCCGAGGTATTCAACCCATTCCCTTTCATGATACAAAATAATAATGGGGGTATACAACCATGAACAAGATGTACATATTGTTTGCGGCCCTCGTAATCAGCCTCTTGGCTGTGGGAGTTGCCCAGGCGCTTCCGGCAGTTGATTGGATCAAGATTAACGAGGACAACGTTGACTTCAGAAGCAACGACCAAAGTCCGGTAACCAACCAGTTTGAGGTGCAAAGGGGAGATACCTTAACTGTCAAGGTGCGGGTGAAGGCAGCTGCGCTTGCAGCAGGAGAAGCCAACCCAAAAGAGCACGATGTTGAGGTTGAAGCAGCAATTCTCGGTTACGAGTATAATGCTCGGGCAGGAAACAGGCTATCCGATGCAACAGATTTGTTTGATATGGATGGCGGCGACATTGTCACCAAGACCCTGCGATTAACAGTTCCTGACCTTGCGGACAAGGATCGCTATGACTTGCGCATCCGGGTCGGCAGCAGGACAGGAATAGCATTAGAGCAGATGGTGCGATTGAACCTGAAGGGCGAGCGCCATGACCTCCAGATCAAGGATGTCGTGCTCTCACCTGAGGATACCATCCAGGCAGGCAGATACCTGATCGGCACTGTCCGCATCAAGAACATCGGCCAGAACACTGAAGAGGGAATCAAGATACGGATCGAGATTCCGGCTTTGGGTGTTGCTGAGTCAGACTATATTGAAGAGCTCAAGGCAGAGAAGTCAGTCACCTCTGAGGAATTGCTTCTGCGCATTCCAGTGAACGCGCAGCCAGGCGACTACAATGTTATCTCCTCAGTGGAGTTTGACGAAGGGTTTGCCGCGGAGACCTCAGAATCCACCATTACCGTGGTCGGCAGTGCTGATGGCGTTGCGCCAAGCACAGAGAAGACCATGGTGAATGTCGGCATTGAGAGCCAGGATGTGGCAGCTGGTGCAAGCGCAGTCTATCCGATTGTGCTGACTAATACCGGAAGCGCATCCAAGACGTACACTGTTGCGGTGTCCGGCACTGCCGGATGGGCAACAGCAACAGTACAGCCCTCCAATGTCGTGACAGTCGGCGCAGGCGAAACCTCAACCGTATCTGTGGTGCTCACTGCAAACAGCAATGCAGCTGCTGGCGAAAAGGCATTTGTCGCTGAAGTGAAGTCAGCAGGCAAGACCGTGCAGATTCCGCTGAAGGCGAATGTCGCAGGCAGCTCAGCATCAGGCTGGGGCAGCATCAAGTCAGGCCTCGAGATTGCCGTGATTGTGCTGGTGGTGCTGTTGGTCATCATCGGATTGATCATCGGCTTCAACCGCCTGAAGGGCAACGGCGAAGAGCCTGAAGAGAAGACCTATTATTAGG
>JACQNA010000006.1 GCA_016203335.1 Candidatus Woesearchaeota archaeon | reverse complement strand
TCAAAAACCTTCGGTTTTTGAGCATACTCAGAAATGCCACGCATTTCTGATACGTGCTCGGAAACCAAAAGTTTCCGACACACCAATTAAAAATTGGTGGTGTCCTGACACATGAAGGAGATGGTAAAATGAGCACCATGCCGGAAGTTCATGAGTGCTTTTCTGCAGCAAGGAAAGATGAGGAAAGAGGGAAAAAACACAAGGGGCTTCTGTTTGCAGGCAAAGATGATACAAAAGCAGAGGAATACCTTCAGAAAGCAAAAACAAATTTGGGAATTTGTGATTTGTACAAGACGCAGAGGCTTGATTATAAGATTCCTGAAGAATGGTTCTATACATTGTATTATTGTGCCTTAGCCATTCTTGCGAAATTTGGCGTTGAGAGCAGAAGCCAGAGATGTACAGCCTTGTTTCTCCGATATATAAAAGACAAAGGCTTAATTGATTATGAAGATGGGTTTATTGACCGGATAATGGTGTACAAAGAGAAAGGGGACGAGACTGATGTCGACGAACGTGAAAAAGCACGGTATGGCTCTTCAGTTTACAGTGAAGAGATAATGCAGAAGTACGACTTTATGATGGATGTATGCAGAAAATGCATTTCTCAATGCGAGGCTATAGTGTTTTCTGATAGCAAATTTACCATTCCAAAAGAGCTCATCGGGTAACAAAAATCCGCCGCTCTGGACTATCGCCCTACCCCTATATACCGAAACCCTGCCTTTTTCATGTCCGCAGGATCAAAGACGTTCCTGCCGTCAATGATGTTTGGCTGGCGGAGCAGGGATTTTACCTTTGCCAGGTCTAAGGCGCGGAATTCGTTCCATTCAGTAATGATGATAATAGCGTCAGCGCCATGGCAGGCGTCATAGGGATCTTTGGCATAGTGTATCTGTGTGCTGGGAAATATCCGTTTTGTGTTTGCCGCTGCCTCGGGATCAAACGCGCGGATATGGGCGCCTTCCTGCAGCAGCTGGCGGATGATGACGATGGCAGGCGCTTCCCGCATATCATCAGTTTTCGGCTTGAAGGCAAGGCCCCATAAGGCAATGCTCGCTCCCTGGAGATGGGGAACGAGCTGCTTGAGCTTGGGAAGCACGCTCTGCTTCTGCAGCTCATTGACTTCATCAACAGTAGTGAGGATCTTAAACGGAATGCCGTGCTCTGCTGCAGTGGCGATAAATGCCTTGACGTCTTTCGGAAAGCAGCTCCCGCCATACCCAATGCCTGCCTGCAGGAATCTGGAGCCGATGCGCTTGTCCATTCCCATGCCCTGGGCAACCAGCTTAATGTCTGCTCCTGTTTTTTCGCACAGCTTGGCAACTTCGTTCATAAAGGAGATTCTGGTCGCGAGCATGGCATTGGCAGCATACTTGATGATCTCTGCTGAGCTGATATCGGTGAAGAGAATCGGATGATCTGTTCTTGCTATCCCCTTGTAGATGTGCTCCATGATGGCTTTTGCCCTGCCGTTCTCGCAGCCGATCACAATTCTGTCCGGAATGAGGAAATCATTCACTGCCTCTCCCTCACGGAGGAATTCCGGGTTGGACACCACATCAAAGTCCTGGCTGTCTTTCCTGTTCTTCAGTATAATCTCTTTAACCCGGGCATTAGTGCCAACAGGGACTGTGCTCTTGGTAACAAAGACCTTGTAGCCGTTGAGATTTTCTGCAAATGTCCGGGCAACCTGAAATACAGCAGTGAGGTCTGCCTTGTGGCCAGCGCCCTCTGGAGTCCCTACTGCGCTGAAGACGACTTCTGAGATCCTGATGGCGGTTGCTGTATCGGTGGTGAACGCCAGCCTGCTTTCTGCGATATTCCGGTCGAGCAGTTCTTTCAGCCCGGGCTCATAGATGGGAAGGATGCCTTTTTGGAGGTTGGCAATCTTCGCTGCATCAATGTCTACGCAGGCAACCTCATTGCCGAGCTCTGCCATGCAAACTCCGGTTACCAGGCCGACGTAGCCCGTGCCTACCACTGCGATTTTCATGAGAGGGGGGTTTGGGAAATTGTTTAAAAAGATTATTGTCTTTGATATATAATTAGCTGCATGCCTGGCCTGATGCGGTGCATGTTGCGGAGGCTGTTATTCTTCGCGATTTCCCTTGGAGTGGTGCTGAATCTCCTTGCGATGGCGGTGAGGTTGTCGTGCGGCTGGACAGTATAGGTGATTGCGCTGGCGCCTGCTTCAGCAGCGGCGATCGGCGGCGGAGTTTCCTGCGGCATAGGCAATGGCCCGAAATACTGCTCAGGATTTTCCGCAATCCTGCGGACCGCCAGGAATTCCGGATAATAATTCCGTGAGGCAAAGCCGAACTGCGGATGCCGGAATCCGGAGATGATGGCAGCAATATCATTGCCATACTGCCGCTGGGCTGCCTTCACCACTGATCTGCCATGATGGTAGGCCATGATTGCCAATGGCCAGGAATCAAGCGCCTCATATTCTGTGAGCAGGAGCTTGGCAGCATGTGTAGTTGCCGCTGCCGGATCTTTCCGGTCCTGGAGATAATACCGCTTTCCCTGGAATGATATACGCTGTGCAGGGGATGTAATCTGCCATATCCCTAATGCGCCCCTTGATGAGCCTGCAGAGGTATTAAATCCGGATTCCTGATGGGGTAAGAGCACAATATCCTGGGGAATTCCATACTGCTGAAATGTGTCCCGGATCATTTTTGCATATATGCGCTCCCGCTCAAATGATGCAAGCATCCTATCCCTGATGCACCATTGGATACGGACTTGGGATGCCAAGGTGCGGTAATAGGTTTGCTGTTCATGGGCGGGCATGCCTGCTGTTTTGCTGCCAAGATGCTCCTGCAACTCCAGCGTGTTTTGTTCCTCCTCTTTTCCCTCTCTTGTCGAAGGGAGAGGGCGGTAGCTGCTGTTTGCCATCTCCGCAAGATGCCCTAATCTTTCCTGGAGCGAGAGCTTGAGGAGGCTGTTCAGGCTATCGCTGTCATCCAGGGTGTAGCTCTGCCCACTGTTCTCGTAGAGAAATCGATTTCGCTGTTCTGGCGTCAGCCGTGCCATGACCGGATACTGGACAACCTCATAGATAATGCTCAGGTCGCGCATATCATGGGCAATAACCGTAGTGGAATCGTACTTGGTAAAGACCTGCATCCAGAACTCCACCATGGGCTCCAGCTCTTTTGGTGTAGGAAAGTCCGGCGTGCTACTGCGTAAAGGGGCGGGCAGAAGGGTAAGGAACGCTGCGCCCATCGTGCGGAGAAACTGCCTGCGGTTCATGAGCGGGGGAAAGGAGGGGCTGTTTTTAAAGGTGGCGGGCAGCTGACCCGTTTCTCTGGTGAGAGCCTTATGGGAGCCTCCACTGGAGCTTATTCATTTTCACCAGCAAAAGAGGCGTGAATAGTTTCCCTTTTTATTAATCTCTTATTAGTAGTAACTTATAGCAAAGCTTATAAAGAAGGGTATTTTCTTCCCGCCTATGGCAAATATTAATCCCGTTGAAGAGAACTATCGCAATATCTGTACCGAGGTAATTGCTCTCCACGGCGCAATGAGCGACGAGCAAAGAAAAGAGATTATCCACGCATTGTATCATGTAGGAAAATCTCCCAAGAGCATACAGAAATTTCTTGCCATACCCACCTTATCACTTCAGGAGAAACTAGATGCCATGAATGTTATTGAAAGACACCGTACTACTTTTAAGGTAATGACGTACCTTTTCGGTGAAGGATTACAAGTGAGCGAGGCTGCTGCTATCATTGAATTAAAAGAGAATTTGGGCCAGCATCCGCGGAGGTCTTACCGTAACGGATTTCCAGATTTATCTAACTGGGTTTCATACCGCAATATCCTCTTTCTGGATAGGACTACTGGAAATACGCATGATCCAGATGTCATAGAGCATGCCATCGCCACGATAGAGACCAGGCTTGATGATGCCGAGAGCAATTGCGGTATGGCAAGAATGCTCTATGAGATGCGGCGCCTTGAACCGATATATCACACCCAGGTAACTTTAGACACATTAATTGATGTGGCAATGAACAGTATTCCCAGCCCTAATCCCAATGCGTATGAGCGGGACGATGATATGGAATGTAGTATAGTCTAGATGAAATGATAGACAAAAGAAAGGCTGCAGCACTGGTAAAAAATCTCGGAATAGATGTAACTTTTTTTGGGAAACTGACGCCGGAGCAAGCCGTACAGTATTTAGAAAAGCAGGTGAGGATGATGAGAGGAATTTTGCACCCGGACCGCGGAGCTTCTTCTCAAAAATTTGTGGCATATAGCGAGCTCGCAGAGATAGTTGACGCATTGGATCCCAATGAGATTCACCAGGCATGCAGGATGGCTGACTCAAAAAAAGTGCAAATCGCCCAATTGGAGAAATCGCTGGAAAGCGAGCACAGGCAAACTGATCAAGAGGTACGAAATCTGCTTCGGAGGTTTGTTCTTAACCAGTATCGCCAATCTCTAGAAGATATTGCTGCTGACAAGTTCTTGGTGCTAGCTAATCCGCATTCTGCATATGGCAATGAGCATATGCTCTCAACCAGGGTATTGTTCCGGAGCCCGTGGTTTACCGATAAGGTTAGACAAGAAAATAAAATGAGGCTTCGGGAAGGCAGGCGGCAGGCTGATTCGGAAATAAGTACATTGCTGGATTCAGTGAGCGGCGTCGGGGAACGCATGAAATACTACCGGAGCAGAATAGAAGAAATCAAAACCCAGCAGCGTAGGATGAAGCGGATGAGTGAAGCGGGCTTGCGTGAATATATCCATGAGCATTTTACACAAGCGCTTTCTCATTTAAAGGCAGGCCATGAGAAAGGCGATGAATTGGCACGGGAGTATGAGTGGTATAGCGGGGAAATTCAATACCGTGAACGAATTTTGGAATCAAAAGGCAAAACATTAGGAACTGGCGAGATGCAGAAACTTGAGGATGAGAAGAATGCGCTGCTCATGCAAAGAAGATCGATTTATCGAATACTTATGGAATGTGTGCCATTTGAGGTGCAGGATGCATTTATTGATGCAAGGGCATTGCTCAAGAGCGAAGGGTCTTACATCGGATCCCAAGCAAAGAGAGGAGAATTAATTGCAATGTTCAACGGCGTCTGTAATAGAGTAATCAAAAAAAATAATAGGCGTTTAAAGAAGGCGGGGGAAGAGATAAATGCCAAAAAACGGAGAATTCAGGAATTTCGTCATGCACGGGATTCGTTGGCAGGAAAGAGTTATACGCATATTTCCCCGCAATCCTCCGCAAAAGAGGTATTTTCGTTCTATGTTTCTCATCTTAATGGAGCTCAGCGTGAGCTTTTCTTTGCCAGAAATTGGCAAAGGCCGGGCAGCGGGTCTGATCAGCTTGTTTTTTATCCAGTGAGTGTTGTTTATATTGATGCCCGGCTAACATTATGGTACCATAATATGCGGGGAATGGGGGAAGACATACCGCCGCAGGAGCAGTTTCAGAGGACAGACCGGAATTTAGTCGCGATAGTTGATCATATGACTCCCTTTTTTAGCAGGGGGATGGGTACGGCAAAGATGGTTACCGGTCAGATAGATTCCCAGTATGGTGACGTGGTGCCGGAAGAAGCCATAATAGAAAGCGGAACTTTTAAGAATTTTGTTACTGAAGCAAAGAGGGGCGCCTTAGTATTGTCATCTGAAAGGGTTGCTGGAGGACTAATCTATAGGGTAGAGGGATCTGTCGCTTCCCGCTTTTTTACTGATAGGGACAAACCAGAGGTCATTCCCAATATTGCCATTTCCAATTATTTTAGGTGAGCGAAAGCCTTAAAAACCAGCAGCCGTTCCCTTATCTTGGACGGTCATAGGGGCCTGGTTCACCCGATCCCATCTCGAACTCGGATTGAGCTTTTGGAACTCGGCTCGCGAGAGAGTTAAGCAGGCCACCGTTTCCAGCTGTACTGCACTCAGTGCGGGAAACTGGAAAAACTGTCCACCTTTTATTTTATGATGGGGATTATGAGTTCCGCTTTTCTTTTTTGTTCAAGAACCGTTAGCTTTTTATGCAAACTGATTCGGCTCCAGGTTATGGAACGTTACCACCTTGCGAAGCAGGCGGTGCGCGCCTATTGCGAATGGAAGGGCATTGAAGCCTTATTCGACGAACAGAATCAGTTACGGCGCGGCACTGACCCAATCATGTATATTGGCATACTCCATGGCATATTAGGCAAACATGACCTTGATCTTTCTATTCCTGATCAGACCATGGCATCCAGGTATCGAGTCGGGTATAACGAAGGTGCCACATTCCGCTCCCATCTTCTTCAAAGGCCATATCGCTTTGCTGAATTATATGCCTCGATGTTTGGAATAGTAGCTAACCCTTATTTCTTCACTTCCACTTAATCGAGCACCCGATAGAAGGCTCAAATGCCTTCACCGGCTTCTTCCCCGCAAGCACTTGGGTAATAGCGTCTTCCATGGTGTACTCAGCCACTGGATCGCCGGGCTCTGCAGCATCAGTTATCCTACCGTGGAACACCAATACGCGGTTGGCATCAAAGAGAAAGGGATCTGGGGTACAGGAGGCGCCGTATGCCTTGGCTACCTTCTGGGTTTCATCATAGAGGTAAGGAAAATTGATGCCCTTTTCCCGGGCAAAGCGATTCATGTTCTCAAATGAGTCATCAGGGTACTGGAGGGCATCATTGCTGCTGATACCAATCACCTGCAAACCATCTTTCCGAAACTGCTTCTGCAGGGCGATGATGTCTGGCAGTTTTGCCTGGACATACGGGCAGTGGTTGCACATAAAGACGATGAGCAGGGCACGGGCAGTGCTGTAGTCTGCAAGGGAATGCTTTTTCCCGTCAATGCCTTTGAGGGTGAAGTCTGGCGCCCGGGTGCCTGGGGCAAGCATACTGGATGAGGGAGTGAGTGCCATGAATAAGGAAAAGGGCTTCGGCTATATAAGGATTGGGCTTTGGTTTAGGCACCAGAATAAACCAGTCATTGGTCTTTCCGGATCTCGCCGCTTATGACCTGGTTTGGGCTAATCTTGATGCCAGGATGGATAATGGTATTTGGCTTTACCGTAACATTATCACCAATGATAGCACCCAGCATCTTCCTGCCGGTGTCTACCCAAACGCCGTTTAGCAGGCTCTGGACAGGCTCCCGCTGCTTGTACAGAATCTTGACATTATTGCCGATATGCACATTATTGCCGATGACTGAGTAAAAGATATGAGCATGCTCGCCGACTGTGCAGGCATCCATCAGGATAGAGTTGCTGATTCGTGCAGTCTTGGCTATAGCACAGCCCTTGCCGATGCTGACTGCAGCACCAAGCTTTTTCTGGGCATCCAGCAGGCTCCAGGGATAGCCTATGGGCAGCCAGTAGCGCTGCACGCGGACGCAGGAGACTTTTTGCTGCGCGGCAAGCACGTTTAACGCATCAGTCAGCTCGATCTCGCCGCGGGGGGAGGGCTGCAGCTGATGGAGGATAGGGAAGATGGATTTGGGGAAGGCATAACAGCCCGTGTTTGCCAGGTCAGAGACAAATTCCTTCGGCTTCTCGATGACCTTGGTGATATATTTGCCGTTGAGCAGGAATACCCCAAACCGTTCCGGATGGGCAACGCGCTGGGCAAGGACAGCAGGAGCATGCTGCATGCAGCGCTTAATATCACCGTGATGGAAGATATCGTCTCCGCCCAGAACCAGGAAATCTCCGTCGATAAACTGCTCTGCCTGCAGCAGGGCATGGCCAGTGCCGAGCTGCTGTTCCTGCACGATGCAACGGACCGGAATCCTGGCTTGTTTTGCCGCCTCCTGCATCTGCGCTGCCCGGTAGCCGATGATAAGTATCACTTCCTCCACGAGCCCCTGCAATTGCTCCAGATTGTGCTCCAAAATAGTTTTATCCCTCACTTTGAGGAGCGGCTTGGGCCGGGTTAATGTCAGGGGATACGTCCTGGTGGACTTTCCTGCAGCAAGCATTACTGCAGAGGTTATTTTGGGCATGGCAAGCACGGAAAGGGGCTGCTTAATAAAGCTTGCTTTCCCCGGATTTCCCTTATCCCTCACTTTAGAGAGGAACAGCAACATATAAATAGGAGGCGTACCTGATACCCTGCGTGAGGGCAGGAAATGTTCGATTTCATCAAAAATAGGTTCTTTGCTGGCAGGAGGCAACTCCAGGAGCACCACATTGCTCTCACTTTCCACTCTCTCAAGGATGATATCAGCTTGCTGAAGGCCTGGATCAGCCACCTCCATACCAGAAATCGGCACCTGGAGCGCTCTCATGAAGCTCTCACTTTGACGAAGGAAGAGGTGAAGAACCTCACTGCCTGGGCTCACTCGATGGAGCAGAGGCATGCGGAACTCGGCGGATACCTTCGGAATACCCATGAATACCTGCTGAGCCTCCACCAGCGCCACCAGGAGCTGGCGGATCGGCTGTCCAGCGTCGAACATACGCAGAAAGGACAAGTCGGGACAACAGACGGGACAAGTACGGGACAAGTCAAGGACAAGTCATTAGCGAAGATTCCTGCAGCAAAGCCACTGATCGATGCGCAGCAGGGGGCAATACGCATGGACACGCTGAGCGGAGCCCAGATTGAGGTGCTCAACCTGCTGTATAATTACGACAAGCCGCTGGGCTATGATGCGATCGCAAAATACCTCGGTAAAAAGGAGAAAAGCATCAGGAATTTGATTTATGAGTTGCGGGAGCAGGGGATTACGATCCGCGCAAAACCGATTGGTGTGCGCAAGAAAGGCTTCTTTGTTGATGCGGAAGAGAAGATCAGGGTTTCTGGAAGATAAGTGATGTGTTGTCCTTGAGGACATGTCCTCTTGTCCTGTAATTAAGGGACAAGTCGGGACACCAGAAGGGACAAGTCAATCGAGCATTTTCCTGATTTTTTGGGCAAGAGTATGAATGGGCGGCCTGCGCGTGGTATCTACCCGCAGGATGCGGGTATGGCCCATTTCTTGCGCTTCGGTATAGCAGGTATCAAATATCTCGGCATCCAGGTTTTCCCTGATTTTGAGCTGGTTGTAGCCCCTCTTCTGCAGCCGTTGGTGGAGCGTTTTGATGTCGCAGACGGTGATAATCACGATGTCCACTATCCTGGGAGAGAGAAAGTGAGCTAAATGGGAATCGATAATCAGCGAACGCTCACTTTTCTTGATGTATGCAGCAAGAGAACGCTTCAACGGCCCGATGGGAACTATCCTGGTCTTGCGCAGCTGATCGTAGCCTGTAAAGAGCCGGTGAGCGCCGATATAGCGGTCAATATCTATTCTGCGCATCTTCAGCAAAAGTGAGAGTTTCTTGGCTATCAGGGTTTTACCAGTACCTGGGGTGCCCGAGACTGCAATAACCGCTTTCCTGGCTGTTTTAGAGGGTTTCTGGTTCATTGGCGAATACCTGCTCAAAGAGATGGATAAAGGCATCAGGAGGGATAGTGAGCCCTGCAGCAACGACTGCCTGAGCCAAGGCAAGCCCTACCTGCTCCTCATCACCCCTGGCGCGAAAATTGAGGAGCTGCATAAGCGTGTGCGTGCAGAAATATTCGTTGTTCAGCCTGAGGACGATATCCTGTTTTCCCGACGATAAACGATAAGTTTTTGGATGAAAGATGATGTTGCTCGGATGGGCCAGGAGGCTTCCTCTCTGCACGAATCCGTGGCCCCGCAATTCCGCCAGGATGAGGTTACGGACAATGATGTTTGAGGTATCCTGTTGCCGGTATACGAATAGGGTGGGAGCCTGTTTGGGCAATGCAATGACCTTGCCGAGATAGCGAACGGTCTTCTGGCGCGCCCCTTCGGAAGTCCAGATATTCTCTACTAAATAGGCATATTCTTTTCCGGCAATCCGCTTAGTCCTGACAAAGATGAGATACCACCGATTTTCTGGTGCCTAAAAGGAAGTATATAAAGCTTTGCTCCTCAGATTTGCTCTTTGTGCCAGAGATAGTCAAGAGCGGCGAAGAGGATGTATCCTAACACAAACACCACGGAACCAAAGAGGAACCACCAGGCGACATTTGGCTCTGATTGCACTGCGGGCGCCATGCGCAATGCCGCTGATTCTGCCTGCGCCAGGAGCGGTGCTGCAGCGGTTTCCGGCTTGGTGAGCAGGCGGATAGCTGCTGTGGATGCCAGGGCGAGGATAAGGGCTGGGATGACGCTTCGTAATCGCTGCCTGAATCCAAAGGTGGCTGCCGGGGCGATGATGATGTACTTGTTCGCCAGGCGGTAATGGTTCACCTCCTTGCCTTTCGGCGAGTAATGGAACTCCTCTGCCTCAACCAGCTTTCCCTGCAGCAGCTGCTGGACATTGTAGTGAACGGTAGAAAGAGGCAGATGCAGCTCTTTTGCCAGCTGGGTTTCTGTCGCATCTCTCTGCTGGGCAAGGCAATCAAGAATCTTTCTTGAGGTATCATTGCTAAGCACCTGTGCCAGGCGCTTGGCCTGCTCTTCTCTCAGGCTGACTACGAGGAACTGTTCTTTAGGCATATGATACAGGAAGAGAGCACGCTATAAATAGGTTGCGAATAGTGGGGCTCTGTAGAAAATGTAGGTTAGCATCCCTTGGTGAGGCTTTTCTATATACACATAATGCTGACAAGGGGGTTGTCCCATCCGGGGGATGTCAGCCTTATAGCATAACAGAGAGAGCCGAACCTGATGCTAACCCGAGTAAAACGAGATTTTCTACAGAGCCGAATAGTGGGGGTTATGGACGGTTTCGGATGCTGGTTACGTTTGACTTATTAAGGAAAGAAATGCTCTGGTGCAGATCGTGCCCTGCTAATGTATCTCCCAGTATTCTGGGTGCAGTGCTACATCAGCGCGGTATGTGCTTTCAGTGATTCTTTCCAGCCTTGCTGCGCGCAGCGCCTGGGTGTGGGCTGATTGGCAGCTGAAAGGATTGGGATTGATCTGCTCACCCATCGCCCCCTCCTGGCTTGAGAAGGGCAGGACATAATGCACGTGGAGCGGCTGGCCTCTTGCCAGCAGAATAGGGATGTCTGGCTCTGCAAGAAAGAGTGTATCCATGCAATGGGCATAATTCTGCTGCAGGGGATTGGAATGGGAAATATCCAATGTGCCCAGCAGCGCGTTGAGGTAAGGAGCGGAACGGGGAAAGCCGTCGAAATTCGGCATGCACGACCATGTCCAGGGAGAGATATTTAAATGTTGTGATGGTCTTTGTGTTCAATATTGAAAATAATAACACGAAGATTTAAATAGGTCAGGGAAATATTTGGTTCAGAGGGCAGCAACGTAACTTTCGCTCATCTGTTTGAGTGAGGAAAGTCCACCCACCGCGCAGGCGCAAGGGCATCCTTTGCAACTGCTTCAAGACGCCCCTCAGCGCAAGCTGAGATCCAGTGATGGATGGCAACCACGCAGCAACGATACCACCGCTCTTGGGGATGATGGATGCGAAGTTCGGCGCGAGCTGAACGAGTCGCTCAGAAATGCGCTGCATTTCTGGCGCGTCAAGGAAACCTTGGCGTAACCTCCTGACTATCCTGAGCGGAACGGATGAAACGGTGAGCCCGGGCGGGTGCAAGTCTTCGCGACGCTTAGTGAAATGTTACGGCAGTCCATTCATGGAGGCATGAGGACTGACAGAAGGTGGCTTACTGCTGCCCTCAAATATTCTTCGCCCTTCTTTAAAGAGAAAGATTAATATATGCGGCAGTCAGTAATGTCTGTATGCTTGAGGAATCCCGGG
>JACQNA010000040.1 GCA_016203335.1 Candidatus Woesearchaeota archaeon | reverse complement strand
GTTCAGGATGCGCTACAATCATTTTAGGCCGCACAGCAGCCTAAATAACAAAACACCAACAAGCATTTATTTTGATTTTGCTAGGTTATTTTAGCGCTAGTGACATATGTCACTTCGCTACACACCAATTTCCCAATAGAAACCTTTTAAAACAGCATTCTTTGGTACTGATGGCATGAAAGAGAAGCGGCGGCGCATTGATCGCGCACGGAGTGCGTTCCGGAAGAAAGACATCCAGCAGGTCCTGGAAGCGCACCGGAAGCAGGAGATACAGCGTGCAGAAGAGCACCACAAAGGCGGAGGCAGCTATGTGGGAGATTTTGTGTACGGGGCGATTGATGGGAGTGTCACCACCTTTGCGGTTGTTTCAGGTGTTGCCGGGGCGTCATTATCGCCAAGCATTGTGCTGATTCTTGGGTTTGCGAACTTGTTTGCCGATGGCAGCTCCATGGCAATTGGCAATTACCTCTCCAGCAAGGCAAACAATGAGTTCATCAGGCAGGAGCGGCAGCGGGAGGAGTGGGAGGTGCAGCATGTGCCTGAGGGCGAGCGGGAGGAAATTCGCGCAATCTATCACGCCAAGGGCTTCCGCGGAAAGATGCTGGAGCACGTGACCAATACGATTACCGCAGATAAGAAAGTGTGGGTAGACACCATGATGCGGGATGAGCTCAAGCTGATTCCTGACGGCAATTCTCCGGTGAGAAAGGGGCTGGTGACCTTTGCTGCTTTTGTCTCCATCGGGGTGATTCCGCTGATTTCGTATATCGTATCTTATTTTGCCGCTGCGGCACAGGCGGTCGCCTATCCGATCTCCATTGGACTGACCGGAGCTGCATTCTTCCTGATCGGCTCTGCCAAGACCAAGGTGACCGGGCAGAGCTGGTGGAGAGAGGGGCTGATGACGCTGCTGGTTGGAGGAGTCGCTGCGGTAATATCGTATGGCGTGGGGTTTGCGCTGAGCGGATTGGTGTAGGGAACCTCTATATCGTTTTTGTTCCGCACGCCGCCAGCATGGTCGCTGGACGGCTTCGCCTATGCGGGAGCCCGGAGGGCGCGTCCCCACCCGCATCCAGCGCCATGGCGGCGTGCGGCGAGGCGGGGGATGTCCCTGACGGGGTGCCGAGCAGGCTGAGCGCAGCGAAGCCGTCGCACCGCCGCCCGTGGCGCAAAGAGGTTGGTCGGCAATCTGCGGTGATTAGCAACGTTTATATAACAGAATGCTCTCCATCCCCCTATGGCAGACGACAAGATCAGCATGCCCTCAGGGATAGGGGGCCTGGTGCGGTATTTTGACGATTATAAGAGCAAGATCCGCTTTAAGCCCGGACATATCATGGTGCTTGCTGGCGTAATCATTCTTTTGGTGCTGCTCCTGCACTGGCAGGGGGGCAGCTGGCTCGGAGTGCCCCTAGGGTAGCTGGCAATGTTCCCCGGCGTTGATCCCCGGAAGATGCAGCAGCTCATGCGGAAGATGGGCGTGCAGCAGAACGACATTGAGGCGCAGGAGGTAATCATCCGGACCGCTGATAAGGAGATTATTATCCACAACCCTTCTGTCGCCAAGGTCAGCATGATGGGGCAGCAGACCTACCAGGTGAGCGGGCAGGAGGAGGTGCGGGAGAGGTCGTCTGCACCGGAGATTTCCGAGGAGGACGTGCAGGCAGTGGTGGAGCAGACCGGGGCTGATGCGGATTCTGCGCGCCGGGCGATTGAGAAGCATAACGGAGACCTTGCGGAAGCGATACTGGAACTGCAGAAGTAAGGCTTTTAAAGATTCAGGCATTTTCTCGTCTCATGGGGGAATTGGTTACCAGCACATGGGAGATGGTTGCCTTGGCGCAACCAGGAGAGAGCCTTGATGTCCGGATTGCAGAAGGAAAATCCTTGCATGTTCCACTGAAACGTGCAGAGCTCGCGGTGCGCATGGCAATGAAATGGGAGGAGTATGTATTACGGATAGGAATGGCAAAGCAGAATGACATTCTTGCCGCAATCCAAGCAGAAAATACCCCCACATACCGCGCTACCCTGAAGCATATTGGGGGTATCAGGCCGCTCTACCGGTGCAGCGGGATTGCATTACAGGGCACAGGCGTGGATATCCATATCGGGCTTACTGATTTTTATGAATATGCAGGAACAAATATTGCGGGAATTACTGACCGAGTACACCGGAAGCTGCTCATGGATGCTGGAATTGCGGATACTGGTAACAGTGGAGAGTATTTCGCAAACCCATTTTCTGCGTGCGCTGCTGTAGTGACCAGTGAAGGGGATGTTTTGTTGGGGAGAAGAAGCGGGTCAGCTGCCCTTTATCCTAATGCATTGCACGTACTGGGAGGGACGTGCAAGCCTCCGGAAAAGATGGATATCACTGCTGCTGTTCTCCGGGAGCTTCAGGAGGAGATGGGCATTACTGGGCAGGATATCCGTGAAATGCATCTTACGGGCATTGTGCGTAATCGGGATGCGTTGCTTCCCGAGGCTGTGTTTGTTGCATATACCTCTATCGGGAAAGAAGAACTCGGCGAAAGATGGAGGGGCGCGCGAGACAGAAGAGAGCACAGTGATATCATTTATTGCTCCCCGGAGCAGCTGGTTAGCCTGATACCTGCGCAGCACGGTAAAATGGTGCCAGCTGGCGAGGCTGCGGTCTGCATGTATCTACGGGAAAAACACCCAAGGCTCTTCCAGCAGGTTATGAATGCGATTGATAGTGAAGGTTAAGCTCTGCCCGGCTTCATTGAAAGCTGGAACGGGGTAATACGTCAAAATCGGCGGGGACCATCAGTCATAGACTGATGGCATGTTCGCTTCGCTCACCCCGCCGATTTTGAGCGTGCTCAGGACACCACATATGAGATAAGTGGTTGAGCCGTAGCCAACCGTCAAGAACCGCCCGTGGCGTGTTCTTGAGTGTCAAAAACCTTCGGTTTTTGAGCATACTCAGAAATGCCACGCATTTCTGATACGTGCTCGGAAACCAAAAGTTTCCGACACACCAATTAAAAATTGGTGGTGTCCTGACACATCAAAGACGGAACTCCCTACCGCCATCGCTGCGGTAGATATCGCTCAAAATTTCCCTGTCCAAGGTGCATGAGCAACCCCGCTGCGCCAACAGGCACCCAATACGAAACAGAATAAGGGTCTGTTTTTGGATCCCTTCCTAAACCGGTATATTCATGAACAGTTTTTTTATCGCCATCGGCAGTTGTTTTATAGTGTGTTACACCTTGAAAACCTGAAGCTGGTTGAGAGGAATCAAAGGTGCCGTTTATTATTTCTCCAACAGATCCAAAAGGAACAAGGTACAGCAGCCTGGTTTCCCAATTCTCCGGAGCAAGCTGAAGATGCTGATAGATATCCCGAGCACCAAGATTAACCCGTGCAGAGGTGAGTACTTCTGCTTTTTCAGTCCCCGGTAATATTCTCCCTGTAGAAAGGGCAACGCCGTTCAGCCTGAAGCCTGAAACAGATTCAGGGGGAACGTTAGTCTCCTTCTTTATTTGCTGATTAACAAGGTCTCCCAGGGTAATAGCAGGTTGGTCTGTTGGATTATGGTGCCCTGCGGCAAGCTGATGATACATATCTGCATATTCCCCTGTAGGACCGCGGTGAACAAAAAGGATACCGTCAAGGCATTCAACAACAGTATTTGTTGCTGGAGGATTGACAAAAAAGCCATGCCGCGATCCGAGTATTGTTTCACCAGCGTGAATGAGGGCGCTTTTGTATGCTGGATCGGCAGCGGCTGCGCGAAGTGTGGCGAAGAAAGTGCCGTAGTTTCCTATGGTAACTTCGATACCCTTATCCGTTAACTGTTGGAAATTGTATTGTAAGCCGGGGCCAAATCCCAGCTTCTTTTCTTTCATTTCCCTACAGATAGCAACATATTGCTCAAGGATAGCTTGAACAACCGCTTCTGCTCCATGCTGAATGCCGAAGCGGCGCACCTCCTGTATCGATGGGCTGTATGATGCATCCTCTGCACTTTTTTGCATATTGGAAAGCACTGTCCGCAATGCCTGTGCTCCCTCTAAGCTGTTTGAAGCCTCAGGAAAAAGGACAGCGTCAGAATGGACAAGCAAGAACCTTCCGAGTTCTGGTTGGGAGGTCATTTGTACGGTAACATCAGGAAAAACAACACTCTGTTTGGCAGGAAGAGCATAAATGGGGTTGGCCATGAAGCGGGAAAATGAACATTGATTTTTAAGGTTTACCCACAAAGCTTAAATAGGCGCAATACGTTTTAGTTTGCTATGCTGATTCCGACCGATCTCCCGGATCTCGCGTTATTGCTTCTTCGCATTGCATTGGGCGTTATCTTTATCTATCATGGATTTCCCAAGCTGAAGAATGCGAGGGGTATGGCACAGGCAATGGGAATGAGCGCTGCTTTTGTGCTGCTGGTCGGCCTGATGGAGACATTGGGAGGGATTGGTGCGCTCCTGGGCATTTTTACCCAGGTTGCCGGCATCCTGATTGGGCTGGTGATGCTTGGCGCGCTCAAGTTCAAATTGTTCAAGTGGAAGGTGCCCTTCTCCGCGCATGACAAGATGGGGTGGGAGTTCGACCTTATCCTGCTTGCTGTCGCCCTGGCGCTGCTGTTTTTGGGAGCAGGGGCATATTCTGTTGATGCGGCGCTGGGATGGTAACTTAGCCGTACAACAAGCTATAAATACCCTCTCTTCCCTTTGCTTGCTATGGAGCAATTCCAGGCTGCCCGCGATTTGGCGCTCCAGAAGCTGAAGATTGCGGATCATATGCTGACGGCAGCATACCGGGCCAGGTCAGCCTCGGTCCAGGAGATGCAGCAGCTCATCGGAAAAGCAAGAGTATTTATACAAGAAATAACCAATATTACAAATACGCATGAATACCTCTCTTGATGATGCCCGTGAGGAGCTGAAGCGCGCGGACCACCTGATCTATGTCAGCTTAAAGTATACCAGGACTGTTGATGTCATCAAGAATGTTATCGAGCGGCTCATTGCCGCATTTGACTTCGGCTTCCAGGCACTGCTCGAGCATAAGCAGCGGAGGAGGAAGAACAAGGAGTTCCCAAGGACGCCGTCGCTGCGCGCAGAGGCATTGCGCGATGGTGCTGAGCCTGAGCTGGCTGAGTATATCAACTTCTACCTCCTGCTGCGGAAGATCAGCAGGGCGAGTTTCACCCGGAGCAAGGAGTTCCGGAGGCATGTCAAGATGACTGCCATGCTCGACAATGACGTGGTTGTCGAGATCACCATTGATATCATCACTGAATATTACCACCGCGTCAAGGGGTTTGTGGAATACGCCCAGAAGCATATCACATGAGAACCATTGCTGTTGTGTCCGGAAAGGGAGGGGCGGGGAAGACCACCACTGCGCTGAACCTTGCTGCAGCGTTCCAGCGGTTCGGCAGGGAGAGCGTTGTGGTGGATGCGCACCTGAGAAGCCCGCACATCGGGATTCTGCTGGGAGCAGCTAACCTGCCGATCACCCTGCACGACGTGCTTGCCAACGGCAGAAGCATCTTTGAGGCAGTGTACCAGCATCCGTCCGGCGTCCGGTTTGTCCCTGCCGCGCTCTCCGGAGCAGCATCGCTCAGCCAGTTGCGGCAGGCGCTCCAGCCGCTGGAGGGAAAGGCGGAAAAGGTCATCCTGGATACTGGCTATGATGAGCATACTGCTGCGGTGCTGGCTGCCAGCGACGAGATTCTTGTGGTGACGAACCCGGATTTGGCGTCGGTGACTGGCGCATTACAGATTATCAAGGAGGCTGAGGAGCATGCAACAGTGCTGGGAGTGGTTGTCAACCGGACAGGCAGCCCCTATGACATGAGTAAAGTTAATATAGAGGCGATGCTTGAGTATCCTGTACTGGTGGAGATCCCGGAGCACCAGGATTTCCGGATGGCGATGCATGAGCGTGCTCCATTGGCTGCGCTCCGCTCGACCGGGGCTATCGCGGCAAAATACCACGCGCTCGCTGAACTGCTCATTTGAAATGCAAGCATGGCAAGAAAAAAGAGGCTGAAGAAAGCGGCAACACTGCCGCGCGCGTCGCTGAACCGGATTGTCTACTGGACAGCCCTTTTGGTTGCGATTGTCGGCAATGTGATCATTTCTGCTGCATTGATTCCCTTCCTCATCGTGCTGCGCGATTTTCCCCTGACCCTGGTGATTTTCACCTTAGGATTGACGTTCGGGATGCTCTTCAACCAGCTCATCCAGGACATTGAGTTTGTGGACAGGTCGCACCACATCATCGCGGGCATCTTCATTCCCGGGCTTGCGGTGGTGAACATATTCATCATGACGAGGCTGGCAAACCAGTTTATTGCCTTATTCCAGGTACAGAACACCCCCCATAGCCCGCTGATCATCAGCGTGAATTATCTGGTTGCGTTTGTCCTGCCGCTCTTCATCCGCGTCGTGCTTCGTGCGAAGAAGAAATGATTGTTTTGAGTAAGATTTATAAGGGCTGCTACCCCCTCTTCCTCTTCTGGTGGTTGTGGTGTAATGGCCAGCATGGAAGCCTGTGGAGCTTCAGGACTGGGTTCGATTCCCAGCTACCACCTGTTTTCTTGATAATCTATTTTTGGGATAGGTTTTTGAGTGCCATTGCTTTGTGTGATCTGTACAAGTAAAATCTTGGTAGCGGCCCCTGCTTAATTTCCCAAAGATATAACCTTAAGCTTCTGCGAAATTGGTGTATTTGGGTTGGATGTCAAATTTTCGAGGTACAAACCTGATTACTTTAACTTTACTTTAAATTACTTTAAATATCGTTAAACCGGATAGTATGGCTTCTTTAATGT
>JACQNA010000060.1 GCA_016203335.1 Candidatus Woesearchaeota archaeon | reverse complement strand
GTTCAGGATGCGCTACAATCATTTTAGGCCGCACAGCAGCCTAAATAACAAAACACCAACAAGCATTTATTTTGATTTTGCTAGGTTATTTTAGCGCTAGTGACATATGTCACTTCGCTACACACCTTCAGTATTTTTTCCGGTGCCTGTCCCGGTGCTCGTCGCTATGCAGCTTGTGCTCCGTTTCCCGCTCCAATGCCTTGCAGGCCATGCGGAATGCCCGGGTAATCTCCCAGTCAAAGGCAGACGCCTCAATGGTCTTTGTCGGCGCGCGGAGCGCCAGCCTGAATGTGTACTTGCTCCGCTTCCCTGCCTTATTGTGCGCCTTGAGGTCAACAACCAGCAGTATTTCATCTTTTGCCATGCGCTGGAGCTTTGCAGCATAGCGCGCGGCGATGTCCTTAATGCGGTCTGCGTCAAGAGGCTCGACAGCATTCAGCCCGACGAACTGGACGGCCATGAAATGACGTGGCGTGCGGGAATATATAAATGTGATGGGTAACAGCATGCCCGCGCAAACCTTTTTATACCACATTCCCCTTTTGCACCATCATGAAGATTGCGGGGATTGAAGAGGCGGGCAGGGGGCCGGTGATCGGGCCGTTGGTAGTCTGCGGCATCCTCATTGCTGAGCAGGACGAGGAGAAGCTGAAAGCAATCAAGGTCAAGGATTCCAAGCTGCTGACTCCAAAACAGCGGGAAACGCTCTACCCGAAGATCATTGACATCGTGAAGAAAAAGAAGATCCTCATCCTGCAGCCTGCGGAGATTGATGCTGCACTAAGCTCAGATTCATTAAACCTCAACTGGCTGGAGGCGCATAAGATGGCAGACATATTAAATGTGCTGCAGCCGGACAGGGCATTCATTGACTGCCCGAGCAACAATATCAAGGCATTCCGGTCATACCTCCGGGAGCTGCTGGAAAAGCAGATGGGGCTGGTGGTGGAGCATAAGGCGGATGTGCATTATCCTATTGTCTCTGCAGCATCCATCCTGGCAAAGGTAACCCGGGATAGTGAAGTGGCAAAAATCCAGAAGATGATGCCTGAGGACTTCGGCTCGGGGTATATGACTGACCCCAGAACCGCTGCTTTTCTTGCGAAGTATTATGACACCTACCCGGACATCTTCCGGAAACAGTGGGTGAGCTATCAGTCTGTCATGAAAAGCAAGAACCAACTGCCTCTAGGCGCCTTTGAGGGGCGGCATTGAAGAGCTCACTTTGTTCGTATCGGAAATCCCGAGATTTCCGAGTACCCGGAAACGCTCGGCGTTTCCTTGGGGGCAAGCATCGGCTCACTCCGTGCTGTCGCAACAATAAGGGCGGTTCCCTCCCGGATGGAGCATCCCCTCCCGCCATGCTCTTACAGGCATAGCACCATTCGCAAGCCTGATGCTTGCCTGCCTCTTCAATGCCGCTCTTTGAGCATAAAGCTTAAATATTCCGCCCCTCTCCAATTCCTGATTTTTGCGTGGTATCTGATGACGCACATTAACCGCATCGTAATGAAGGGATTCAAGTCCTTCGGCAAGCGCACTGAGCTTGTCTTTGGAGGCAATTTCAACTGCATTCTCGGCCCCAATGGCTCGGGCAAGAGCAATGTGCTGGACGCCCTTGCCTTTGTGCTGGGCAAGGCGGGCAGCAAGGGGCTGCGCGCAGAGAAATCCGCGAACCTCATCTACAACGGCGGCAAGAGCAAGCCTGCCATGAAAGAGGGGGAGGTCAGCATCTTCTTTGACAATGCGAGCAAGGTGTTTCCGACTGAGGATGCAGTGGTGAAGCTTACCCGGCTGATCGCTCACGACGGCACCTCCACCTACAAGATTAATGACAAGACCAGGACCAGGCAACAGATGCTTGACCTGCTCTCCGCAGTCAAGATCGACCCGGACGGCTACAATATCATCATGCAGGGCGACATCACCCGGCTGATTGAGATGTCGCCTGCCGAGCGGCGGCAGATTGTCGAGGAGATCGCCGGCATCCTTGTCTATGAGGAAAAAAAGGAAAAGGCGGTGAAGGAGTTGGAAAAAGTGGAGGCAAAGATGAAAGAGGCAGACATCCTCCTCACCGAGCGGAAGGTCCATCTGGATGAGCTCCGGGAAGACCGTGACCATGCGCTCAAATACAAAAAGCTGAAGGACAGCATCACCCAGAATAAGGCGTCCTATGTCCACTTGCAGCTGAGCAGGAGAAGCAAGGAGAAAGAAAAGCTCGATGCGGAGCTGCAGGGGCTTACCGCCAAGATGGATGCCCTCCGCGGGGACATCACCCAGTTCCGCTCCGCTATTGAGGAAAAACGTACTGCCATCCAGGGGCTTAACCAGGAGATGGAGAAGCGCACCAAGAAAGAGCAGCTGGACATCAGCAAGCAGGTAGAGCAGCTCAAGGTTGAGATTGCTGCCAAGCAGAACCGGGCGGCTGCCCTGGAGCATGAGCTGGGCAGGCTTGCACAGCGCAAGGAGCAGCTGAGCAAGAGCTTGAGCGAAAGCGAGAGCAAGATAGGGGAGATGGAGCGCAGTAGGAAAGAGATGGATAAACACCTTGCTGCGCTGCAGAAAGAGGAGCAGGGCATCCTGGTGAAGATTGCCGCATTCAAGAAAAAGAACAAGCTCGATGACCTGAGCGGCATGGAGAAAGACATTGATGCGCTCGATGCAGAGGCGGAGCAGAAGCAAAAAGAGGTAAATGCCCTGAAGGAGGCGCAGCAGCAGATGCTCCGGGAGGCTGACAAGCTTGAGCTCTTCATCCGCACCATGGATGAGAAGATTGCCAAGGTGTTGGGCCTGCAGAAAGAGCATAAGGCACAGCTGCAGGAGCTCCAGCACAAGCGGGATCGGATGAAGCAGGCTACTGTCCAGCTGAACCAGCTGCTCGCCCAGGATTCGTCACATGCAGTGCAGCTGGATGAGCTTAAAGCGAAGCTTGCCGCCCAGGGAGAAGAGCTCTCCCGGCTTGAGGTAAGGCATACCACGATCAAAGAGGCGAGCGCTGGGGAAAGCGCTGTCCAGGCCATCCTCTCCCAGCGAAGCAGCTTCGGCGGGGTGTACGGCACGATCGCCGAGCTCGGACAGGTGCCCAGCAGGTATGCATTTGCGCTTGAGGTCGCTGCCGGCGCCAGGCTCAAGAATATCGTGGTGGATACTGATGCCACTGCGGTAAAATGCATCAACTACCTCAAGGAGCATAAGCTGGGAACAGCGACCTTTATTCCATTGAACAAGATCCGCGAGCCGGAGCAGCATGATAATCTTGCGGAGCTTGCCGATGCCAAGGGCGTGCACGGGCTTGCCCTAGGACTTATCTCTTTTGACCACAAATTCAAGAAAGCATTTTCCTATGTATTCGGCAATACGCTGGTGGTGGATGACCTTGCGGTTGCCCGGCGGATCGGCATTACCCGGGCAAAGATGGTGACGCTGGACGGCGATTCTGCCGAGATGAGCGGCGTGCTCCACGGCGGATTCCGGCAGCGGAGAAAAGGCATGGGATTCCAGGAGCAGGAGAGCGCTTCTACACTCAGCTCCCTGCAGGGCAGCGTTGAGCAGCTCCGGAAGCGGATCAGCTCGCTGGAAAGCGAGCGTGCAGAGGGCGAGCGCACGATATCCGCGCTGCGCCATGAGAAATCCACTTTAGAGGGGGAGATCATCAAGACCGAGCGGAGCCTGCATCTTGAGGACTCAGATATGGATGCGAACAAGGAGGAGAAGGGGAAGTACCTGGCGCAGAAGCATGGAGTTGAGGAGAGGCTCACGCAGCATGAGCAGAGTGTGAGCATGGTCAATGCTGCGCTGCTGCAGCTGAAATCCAGGAAGCAGCAGATCCGCGATAAGGTTGCTGCCCTTCGGAATCCTGCAGTCATTGCCGAGATTGCTGCATTCGAGCAGAAGCGGAATGAGCTTCTCGAGGAGATCAGGAACCTGAGTGCAGAAGCAAAGGGCATGGACATCCAGATTACGGACATCCACGGCAGGGACAAGGAAAATACCCTGCGCATCCTCAAGCAGCACGAGAAAGAGGAGCGCGATTTCCGGGAGGAGATGGGCGCCATTTCCCAGGTGGTGAGCCAGTCCAAAAAAGACCTTGCTGTGCGCGAGGCCGAGGAGCGGAAATTCTATGCGCAGTTCGGCGAGCTCTTCAAGCAGCGGGATGCGCTGGAAGAGGATATCAAGAAGATAGAGGGAAAAATAGATCTCAAGAACGAAGCGCTGCACAAGCTCGAGCTCCGGCAGAATACTGTTTCGCTGACGCATGCTGCTGCAGCTGCTGCGATTGCAGGCATGGAGCAGGAGTTCGCGCAGTACGCAGGCGTCGCCCTGGTGCAGAAGCCTGAGGAAGAGCTGAAGAAAGAGATTGCAGCATTTGAGAGGATGATGGTAGATATCGGCAATGTCAACCTGCGCGCATTAGAGGTGTATGACAGCGTGGAGCAGGCGTACGGCGAGCTGCTCAAGAAAAAAGAGGTGCTGATGGCAGAAAAAGAGGATGTAACACATATGATGGCGGAGATCGAGCAGAAGAAAGGCAGCCTGTTCATGCAGACATTCAGCTCCATCAACGAAAACTTCCAGCGGGTATTCGGGATGATTTCCAATAAAGGAAGCACTGCCTACCTCGAGCTGGAGGATCCGGAGCAGCCCTTTGCCGGCGGGGTTACGATTAAGGTGCGGATCACCGGAACCAAATTCCTGGACTTGCGCTCCCTTTCCGGGGGGGAGAAGACATTGACTGCCCTGGCATTCCTCTTTGCGGTGCAGGAGCATGAGCCTGCTTCCTTCTATGTGCTTGATGAGGTTGATGCCGCGCTGGACAAGCACAACTCCGAGCGCCTTGCAAAGCTCATTAGGGAATACGCAAACAAGGCGCAGTACATTCTTATCTCCCATAATGACGCGATGGTATCTGAGGCAGACACCCTGTACGGAGTCAGCATGGACAAGGACAATGTGAGCGCGGTAGTGAGCCTGAGGCTCTAACCCCATTACCTGCTATCCTTTAATACAATGCAAGAACTCTCTTCACGCCCAGTACGGTATTCTCCATATTGAACTGGCTGGTTGCGGTAAACCGCGCATTGGCGCTTAATGTTCCCTGCAAATCCTTGTCATCGAAGATAATCGCAATCTTCTTTGCGAGGTCAAAGGGATCCTGCTTGCGGAAGAACACGCCGTTGTAGCGGTCCTGGATGTACTCCTTGAGCGCGCCGACTTCAGTCACCACCACCGGAATGCCTGTTGCCATGGCCTCGATGGTGGAGAGCGACGATGTTTCAGTCAGCGACGGGAGGACATAGACGTCCATTGCCTGGAGGTATTTTGCCACCTCATTTGTCTTCGGCACCCAGGTGATTTCCGGCTTATCCCGAAACAACGCTTCCAGCTCCGGCACTCCCCTGCCGATGATCAGCAGATGCACGGGATAATGCTTTCTCAGGCGGACAAACGCCCGGTACAATGTCCTGGGATCCTTCTCCCTCCCGAGCCTGCCGACAAAGCCGATAACCTGCTTGCTCATGTCCAGGCCGATGCCCTGCTTGGCAAGCCGCTTGCTCTGCGCAGGAGCAAACCTCTTGATATCTGTCCCCATCTTCACCACGGTCTTTACTGCCCTGATGCCTTCCCAGGTGATAATCTCGCTGATCTCCTGTGATGGCACCATGAGCAGGGTGCACTTGTTGTAGAGGTGCCGCGCAATCTTTTTGGTCAGCGCATGGTAGATCTTGCTTCTCAGGCGCTTTGCGCCGATGCTCTTGGTGACCAGCTCCCATTCCAAAGAATGGATGTAGGCAATCACCGGCTTCTTCAGCTGCCTGCCGTAGCGGATGGCGCATCCGCCGATCGGGCCGATGGTCTGCGTCCAGACAATATCCGCGTCTGCGCATGCTTTTTTGATGATGCTCGGGCGGAATCTCGGCGGGGTAAAATCGCCGATGCTGAACCCAAACAAGGGGATGCGGATAACCCGGATGTTGGGCAGGCTTGCTCCCCCATCGCTGCCATCACTGAAGTCCGGGGCAATGACCGTGACCTCATACTCGGTGAGATGGGGGATGATCTCTGAGAGGAAGCGCGCAATCCCGTCCCAGCGCGGGAGGAAACTGTCCGTCGCAATCAGCAGCTTTTTCATGCTCTTACCTGACCTTCACGAAGCGCTCGGCGTATCGTGCATGGGCGATGATGCCGTTGGCAATCGCCCGGGCATAGACGCTCCAGAGCAGATTGAGCATCGCCATCTTCTGGCTCTTGAAGCAGCTGAGCGCTTTCCGCTTGATCGGGAATGTTTCGGTGATATCCACATACATTTTGGGGTTATTCCGCTGGCGGAGGCTGATTGGATTCCAGATGTCAAACGAGTAGAGATCTCCCTTCCACTTCAGCTCGTCGAGTATATTCATGACAATCGCGTAGGCTGCCCGATGGTCTGTGTGCGGGTCATTCGGGGAATGGGTAAATATCTTCTCCGGCCTGAGCTTCCTGATGTATCTTTTCAGCTCGTTGCGCACCTCTCTCGTTGCCCCCTCCCTGAACTTGCCCTCCCTCAGGTCAAAGAACAGGGCTGCCTTACCGCCGATGACCATATCAGCGTTGAGAGATTCCTGCTTCCGGATACTCACCGCGACCTTGCGCTTGTACCAGATGTGCGATGCCTCGCCGTAGGAAAGGATAATCGTGTAGACACTTTTCCCTTCCTGCGCGTACTTTGCCAGGGTTCCTCCCGGGCCGAATATCTGGTCGTCGGAATGCGCGCAGATGACGAGGATGTTCTGCTTGGGCATATCCTGGCTTAATACCCCTGTTGTTTAAAATCCTTTCTGTAGGGCAAAGAAGAAAATGCGCAGACCGGGACTTTCGCCAGCACTACGCTGCTTCGAACCCGGGTTGTCGGCTTGGAAGGCCGAAGTCATAGCTTCCAGCGGCTGCATGCAGCACGTCACTAGACCATCTGCGCACACGCCAGGCAAGCTGATGTTCGTTTATAAATATTCCTCTTCTTTTCTTTATTTCCACAGCAGGGTATCGCCCTTTTCTGTTCTTGTTTTTGCAACCATGCCTGCCGGCAGCTCGATGAGAAAAGAGTATGCTTGCTTTGGCAAGTACATCTGCCAGGGCCGGAGATGCTCTTTGAGCTCGACGACCTGCTTCCTGCTGTTGAGGAAGAGCAAGTCAATGGGAAAGAAGACAAACATCATATGAATCCGATACTTCCGCGGCACTGGAAAAGAGAACAGCATCGCTTTTGGCCCGCGGCAAAACATCAGGCCGAGCGCCCTGCCCAGCACACTTTGCCTGGACTTATGCTGGCTGGCCAGCTGCTGTCGCCTGGTGGTGTTGGTGATCATCCTCATTCCCCTGCAACTCCCCTATAAAAGGATTTCCCCCTTCATCCTACCGACGATAATCCTTATTCTTCTTCACTCCAGCGTAGTTTTCATGAAAAAACTG
The DNA here is from genome assembly GCA_016203335.1 of Candidatus Woesearchaeota archaeon. GTDB lineage: Archaea > Nanobdellota > Nanobdellia > Woesearchaeales > JACQNA01 > JACQNA01. Next base: position 557 of record JACQNA010000060.1, on the reverse strand, counting down.
AAAAAGAAAACATTTAAATAGGAGTTACCTCCCATACTCCTCATCACGAAGGGTGTATCACATAAAAAAAGCGGTGTAGACAACTATCCCATGAGATTACTGGTGCATACCAACAGCCTCTGCCAAGGAACCAGTGGTATTTCTCTTTCCCCATCTTTTTTCCCATCCATTTCCACTCATCAGTTTTCAGTCCGGAGCAGCAACGCTGTTCCGGCATAACTGCATTTCCAGCGAAAAACAAAAAGAGGTTGATATAATGGTGATCATGGCGTCAGCGGCGCGGAAGGTTTCGTTTGTTCTTATCTCATTGGCATTGATGGTGATGGCGGCGCAGATGGTGGCTGCGGAACAGGCAGGAAAAGACTTTGCAACAGGGTATACAGCAAATATTACTGGAATCTCCAGATTTAACGCAGCTGTTCCTGATAAAATCTTTGTATACAATATCACAAGCAATACCGCAGCCAAATTCCTATTTGAGAAGGAAGTAACATACCTCAAAAATGCAACTCTTGGAGAAACATACCAAGGTTATCAAATTAATATTACTATTATTG
>JACQNA010000032.1 GCA_016203335.1 Candidatus Woesearchaeota archaeon | reverse complement strand
TTAGCGAACTGTATGGCAAGGGTAATCCGTAGCGTAAACTCACTCAGGAAACTATCTCTGGGGAAAGCGATGCTGGATTTTTTACATGCTTTCTTGATGGGGCATGTTGATAAAACAATTTATAATAAATTTGAGGGTAGGTCCCTAACTATCCGCAGCATTGAACCGGAACTCGATGGATTAGGGGTTAAAACGGAAAAGAATGATATTCGTCACGATTATGGTACACTCGATTTTTCTTACAAAGACTATCTTCTTACCCCAACTTTTTGCCCTCATTTTGGAATTATGGGTCAAGTACTAAAAAGCCAGTTTGAATACCTCATGAGTGATATACCCCATATGCCAAGACTTTCTCACCCTTCATATGTTCACCATTCACGTATCTTTTCTGCAGACTTGGCTCCGCACGGTACTTATTTTGAGAATTATATGGAATTATCAGCTGCTTGTAGGGTTATTGAAGCAGTTAACCCGAATCTTACCCTGCGACCAGTTCGCTATAGAGGATTACGGCCATACAAAGCGCATGACTTTCATATTACAGAAGACACATCTTCTCCCGCGAAAAATGCTCAAGAACTCGAAGAGCGTGTACTAAAATTACTTTATGCACAAGAGGTTTTAGAAGGATTCTTTTTAGCAAGGTTAAAAGAGAGTGAAATAAGGGCTCAGCAAATAGCAACAGCATACCTTAAAAACTTGAGCCAACAACAATAAACACTCAAAACTTCTTAAACCGTCCCGCGGTGTCAATCAAGTCCACATGCCCCATGAACACTGCCCGGCAGCAGTACCGTTCCAGCCCAAGGTCATCCAGCACTTTCTTGCGCTCCTCTCCCTTTGCCGTGCGATCCACATATTCCTGATACTGCTGTGCAATCGGCTTCCCGCAGCTAAAGCATCGGATGGGAATAATCATACTGCTGTCCTCCGGTCGTACATTATCTGTCTGTTTACCTTCTCTTTCTCGGCATGTCCATCATGGGATGGCCGCACCCGCCTGGCTTTGCCACGCTGAGCAGCCCCTTCAGCACCAGCACCGCTCCAATAAATGTCCACCATGGCAACAGCAGCCAGTACTGGTTGATTAACACCAACACGCCCAGGGCAATGATGCTTGTCCCATGGCACCGTCCGCATACATCATGCATACGCTCCACCTCTTTGTTTGATACAACAATAACCGCCCCGCCATTTAAAAACCTTGTGTTTACCGATAGCTCTTCTGCCGCTTTGCCCGCGCTTTTCCATGGCTGTTCGGCTTTCTGGTTTCCTTCCGCCGGACATCCGCAACCAGGAGATGCCGGTCATATTTCAAAAATGCCTCCTGCAGCTTCTTCTGGTAGCCGACCAGGACCTTCGCGATCGCCAGCCTGGCTGCCTCGGACTGCCCCATGAATCCGCCGCCCTGGACAGTGACATGAATGTCAACCTTTTCCACCGCATCGCCGGCAAGCAGAATCGGCTCGCGCAGCCGCATCCGGGCAAGCCTTGGCTCGATCGCGTCCAGCGGGACGCCGTTCACCGTGATCTTGCCGGTTCCCGGCGCTAATGTCGCGCGCGCGACCGCGCTCTTTCTTGTTCCGGAATAATGGATAGCCTTCATCTTATTTGCCTCCTAAATGCATGCACAGCTCGCCCACGGTCATATACTGCACATTCGGGAGCTTGTCCACATGGAACAGCGCAGGCAGCTTCTCCATCGCCTTCTCCCTGAACTGCTCAGGCACGCCCTTCCAGCACATCACCTTGTCGAATGCAGCGCTTCCCCTTCCCTTCTTGTAGGGAATCATCCCGCGCACGGTCCTCCGCACCAGCCGGTCAGACTGCTTGGGAAAAAACGGCCCCTTGTACGGGTATCCCCGCTCCCGCCTCTGCCGGTAGTGCGCGATAATGTCTTTTGCTCTGCCGCTGATCACTGCCTTTTCGCAGTTGACAATATCCACTTGCTGGCCGAGCAGCGCTGCCTTCGCCGCATAGCTCGCCATCCTTCCCAGCAGCATGTCTGTTGCGTCGATGATCATCCGATAATCCTCACATTTTTCCCCGCAGGGTTTTCCCTCACCAACTCATGGATGGTGATTGCCTTCCCCATGCCGTTAATCTTCTCCCGGGCCTCTTGTGAAAACTGAAATGCAGCAACAGTAAGCTTCTTGGTGAGGCTTCCCACGCTCAGCACCTTCCCCGGCACCAGCGCAATCTCCCCATCCCTCGTGTACTGGTCAATCTTGTAAATGTTCACCGATCTCCGGTTCCTGCTTGGCCGCTCCAGGTCATCAGCGATCCGCTTCCAGAGCAGGACATTCTTCTCCCTGCTGAGCTCACGCAGCTCCATAATGAGCTGCTGCAGGTGCTCGTTGGTTGGTCCGGTTCTGTTCATCGGCGAACGCCTCATTATGATTGGAATATGCGGGGGACGTGATTCGAACACGCGTACCCACTAAGGGACAAGCCCCTCAAGCTAACACTTCATTTTCCCGGTGGAAAACGAATTTGCGCATTTGGCCAGGCTCTGCCACCCCCGCATCACACTCCCTTGAACGCTTTCTGAAATGCATCGAGCCGCGCATCAATCTCATCGATTGCGCTGAGCAGGATCTCCTTGCAGCTGAGCTGCCCGAATGACTCGACAACAAACACAATTTCATCAGGATCTTCCTTGACGCTGATATGCTTGGGATCAACATCCACGCAGGCATTGCACAGGTGGCATCTGAAATAATTGTCCTTGTTGATGCTCAGGGTTCCGTTCTTCTCGTCGTACACCTGCACCGGGCAGCTGGCGGCGATTTCCGCAGCGTTCTTGTAGCCCTCGCTGATGGCAATGACTGGCTTCTGCTTGTAGTAGGCATGCCCCGGGATCCACTTGGCATGCTCCTCCCCCCTTCCCAAGACAGCAAATGCCTCAAGCTCGAGGCTCTGCCCCTTCAGCAGCTTGGCAATGGGAATCTTCGGGAACACCGGCTTGATTGCAGGATCCTTGCTCTTCAGCTCTGACGCCAGCACCACGGCAGGCCCACTCACCTTGAGTATAAGCTTCACCCGGCACTTGCCGCATCCCTTCCCCTTGCAGGTGCATTCTGCGGGAACAGTATATGACTTGAGGTCTGTGCTCAGCGGGACCAGCCCCAGCCGGTGGGCGATGACCTCATCATAGAGGATTGAGCTGTTCTTCCGGAACTCCACGTCCTCAATCGCCATGGTCGGCACCCTGTTGACGATCATCCGCCGGAGCGTGTTGGCAAACACTGGTCCCGCTCCCTTGATGAGGAATGCGACTGCCTCTTTCTTCTTGTCCTGCTCCAATATGCGAATTTCCATTTACACTCTCCTCCCGCGCTTTCCGCCCTTTTTCCTGCAGCTGTCATGCGGCAATGGCGTGACGTCCTCAATAATGCCGATGCGCAATCCCATCCTGGACAGTGCGCGCACAGCTGCCTGCGCTCCCGGCCCGGGGTTCGTTGGCCCGTTCTGGCCGCCCGGCGCCTTGATCTTCACATGGATGCCGGTGATGCCATGGTCGCGTGCGATTTCCGCAACCTTCTTGGCTGCCATCATGGCTGCAGTCGGGCTGCTCTCCAGCCGGTGCGACTTCACCACCTGCCCGCCGGAGCTCCGCGCGATGGTTTCTGTTCCGGTAATGTCAGTGATATGGATGATCGTATTGTTGTAGCTTGCGTAAATATGCGCAATCCCCCACCTGGTTTGCTGGCTCATGTGCTCTCCTTCTCTTTCTTTGCAGGCTTCGCTTCAACCGGCTTCAGCATCCGCTCCGGATGGCTGGCATCAGCAAGGGCAGAGCCGGGAACAAACGCAATGTGCTCCTCTTCGCTTTTCCGCACGATGTATCCTGGTGTTGTATGCTTGTGCTGCCCGACCATGATATGACCATGGGTGATAAACTGGCGCGCCTGCTCAACTGAGTGCGCAAGGTTCCGCTTGTACACCAGGGTTTGCAGCCTTCTGTCCATGATGTTCGTAATCTGGAGGGTGAGCACGTCCTCAAGCTTTCCCGTATCCTGCAGCAGGCCAAGGCTGCGCAGCCTGCTCAGCAGATCCTGCCTCTCTTTCTCCGCCTGTTTCCCCTGCAATGCGTTCAGGCGCTTTGCCCGCTCCGCATAATCCCGCAGCGCAGAGACATGGCGCCATACTTCTTTCTTGTTCTTCAGGCCATATTCCTTGACCAGGATGATCTCTCTTTCAATCCGCTCCTTCTGCCAGGGATGGCTCGGCCCGGAGTATGCTTTGCGGTTTCGTCTCGGGTCTCCCATGCTTACTTCTTCCCCTTATCTTTCTCTTTCTGCTCTCCCTTCTTCTCTCCCGCAGGAGGCACAACAGCCTTTGAGCGCTGGACGCCCATGACCTTGCCCTTATTCCTCCTGAAATTTGAGCGGGTACGCTGTCCGCGCACCGGCAACCCGTATGAATGCCTGATTCCCCGGTACGACCGGATTTTCTTCAGCCTTTTGATGTCATTTTCCTGCACAAATTTGATGTCCGTCGCCAGCAGGTGCTTGTCCTCATTGGTTTCATAATCCCGCCTGCGGTTCAGCATCCAGGCAGGAACCTCATGCTTCAGGGGATTCCGGAGCACATCATCAATCTTCTTTACTTCCTCCTCGCTCAGATCGCCCGCGCGTTTCCGCTGGTCAATGCCCGCAAGCAGGCAGGTCATATGCGCATACATAAACCCCACACCCCTGATCTGGCGCAGCGCGCTCCCTATCTGCTTCTCCCCCTTCAGGTCAGTGTTCACCACCCGGACAATGTGCTGGAATTCTGCCATGCCTGTGATGCCCTCAAGAAATAACGTAGCCATACCGGCCCTCTGCGCTATTCACTCGGGCTGAAGGAGTGGGATGGCGGGTGATTTATAAAGATTGTGGTTAAGGCTCGGCGAGCGTTGTTTTGGCAACGTTATTTGACATTTTCTCCCCTCACTACATAATACGCCCCCCTGTACTTTCCTACCCTCTTGATATATTTCAGCGCTATCAGCCTGTTGAGATCGGAAACTGCCGTGGGTATAGACACGTCATTTAATTGCGCATATTCCTCGGATGTGCTCCTTCCTTTTTTGGTGATAAATTCCATCCCTCCTTTCTGCCGGTTGCTCAATATTTCACTCTTTCCTATAGCAATGGCAGCTAATGGAGTGTTCCTTAAGACAACACAAAAAAAGCCACCATCAAATATAAATTCCGGATCTGCTAGGCCTTGCTTTCTCATATCATGATAAATCTTAGGCACTCCAGTACCAAGCCCCTCGACATATTTTGTATTCCGAAGCAACTGGTAGGTTAAGGGATTCCTTCTCACTGAGCGCTTACCAAAAAACTCCTTAGTTAAGCCTTGCGGAAGCCCTCCCGGATTGGATATTTCAATCCTGTCACTGAACATACTTATTTGGATACAGTCATAGCTAAAATAGTCTCTGTGCGAAACAGCATTTATTATTATTTCCCGCAGAGCACTAAGGGGGTATTGGTATACTTCCTCTCTGCGTGCCTTTCCGTCAGTAACTATCTTTTTAGGCAATATTTCCCTCATGAAAAGAAGGATTCCTTCTATATCAGCCAGGAGATCCTGCTTGAAATCTTTTTGCGCAACTATCTCAACAGCTTCGGTGCCGGAAAACTGGGCAAACCTTATTTCAGATTGGGGAAATACGCTGTACGGGTTATTATGGAAAAAAAGCACCGCCACATTCTTTATGATGAACCTTCCATTTTTGCGCGCGAGCTGGTTGCTTAAAAGAAAGTCTTCTATAGAATGCGTTTTAAGATAATCTGGCTGTTCCCTGAGTGAGAGGTAACGCTGAATTTTTTCTCCGTCAAAATCTCCAATGCGCTTATCTGAGTCCTGCTCATCAAAGCAGTAAATCTGCCGGTACTTGAGAAATTCAATGAGAGCTTCCCCCTCCAGTTTTTTGATAGTGCTTCCCAGCTTGACGTAGACGATCCCATCATAAGAATGCGCGATCCTGTCGTGGGATTTTGGTATCTCGAGATAGAGTATCTTTTTCCCGTCCAACTCGCTGACATGTTGATGCACCACAAGAGATGGCTGGACCTTGCGCAGGCAATTGGCGTTACCCTGCTGGACCTTGTCGAGATCATGGCTCAGCCCAACAATCTCATTTTTTGAAGAAACGCCAAATAGGATAATGCCGCCATCAGTATTAGCAAACGCGCATGCCATCCTTCCCAATTCCTGCGC
>JACQNA010000029.1 GCA_016203335.1 Candidatus Woesearchaeota archaeon | reverse complement strand
GTCTAAAATATATACCACAGAATATAGATTACCGCTGCAGCAGCCTGCGGAGCCTGCCGAGCACGCCCTTGCCCTGCTGCTCCACCGTCGCTGTTCCCGCGTCCAGCATCCGCTTCCCCGCCTGCGCCGCTGCCTGCACCTTATGCGCCGAGTGCCCCAGTGACCCGTACACATCGCTGATCCTGCCGGCGTTTTCCCCATAGCGGTTGAGGAACGTGACATTCTCCAGCGTCAGCCGCGGCGGTATCATGGGCTGCTCATCCGCATAGCCCATTGCAATAATCACCTGCGGCCTTGCCCGGTCAGGAATCTGGCAGATCCGCTTCACCTTCTCCTCGTCAAAGCCGCCCACCCAGCAGCTGCCCAAGCCGAGCGCATGCGCCATCAGCATCATGTTTTCTGCTGCGGCAGCCCCGTTCTGGATCGAGTAGAGCCGCTCCCCCCGGATGCCGTAATACTGCTCGGTGATCTGCACCTTCATGCACACAATAATCTGGATGGGAGCGGTCTGCATCCAGTACTGCTGGCCGCTCGCCTCTGCGATCTGCTTCCGCTTCTCGGCATCTGTCACGACGAGAAACTGCCAGTTCTGCAGGTTGCCTGCCGACGGCGCATACCTTCCCGCATTCAGGATCTGCCCGACCTTGTCCCATTCCACCGGAATATCCCTAAATTTCCGGATGGAGCGGCGTGTCCTGATGCAGTCCCAGATGTCCATAAGAAATTACCTGGTATCTTGAGTTAATAAAGGTAACGATTGCGGGTGCTGCAAGATAAGCGGTAGGAAAACTAAAGAGGTATAGAAGCTATAAACAAAAGATTAAATTCGTAGTCTACGTTCCCTCCTGCATTTTTCGAGAAGCTCTTTCGTTATGGCTATTCGGTCATCACAAACTTCATATAAACTATCATGGATAACCCCTGAAGACGAATAATAAAGAGTCACCAATACCCCTTCTGCTTTTGCAGCGATGATAGCGGGAACAAAATCACTATCTCCAGCAACGAGCACGATTCTCTGAATCTGCTTTGTCGCCGCTAATTTTGCTACATCAATCCCCAGCCACATATCTACACCCTTCTGTTTAAGAAGAGGATAACCGTCTGCTTTCTTTATTATTTCTCCTTTCTCATCCCTCTGAACCTGTAGTCGCCCCATACGAAATTCAAAACGGCGGCATCTACTAACATTATACTTGAATGAATCAAAACCAGACTTCACTTGCATTTCCTGTGGAGTTGGAGGGTTTGATTGATAAGGTGGGCAATCATAAACATATGTCCTAAACCTATCAGAAAATGTTCTGTCACCAACAATCTGATCCGAGAATTTTCATAGTCCACTAGGATATTAAACTCCTTTTGAACTACTTTGAAATATCCATTGTCAATAAAGACAGCGACTCTCTCCATATGCTCCACTACATTTTCAAGAAAAATCTGTAAATTTCCTAACGTCCCGATTAAGAACATTAGTGTAGATATTTATTTAATCAAATGACCACTCCTATTTAAATATTCCGATTTTAAAAGCCCGATTCAGGAATCTCCACATATCACACCTTCAGATTATACCCGTTCTTCACCAGCCGGAATACGGCAAGGTAAAGGATAACCGACGCAGCAGCCAAAAACACCAGCCCCAGCGCGATCGAGCCGCTCGCGATCCCCAGCATGCCATACCGGATGCCGTCCACCACATAGAATACCGGGTTCAGCCTGGTGATGAGCGCGACGCTGGAGGGCACCATATCCAGGGTATAGAACACCCCGCCGAGGAACGTTAATGGCGTCACCACAAAATTGATGAAGATGTTGAGCTGCTCCCAGCTCCTGCTCCAGAGCCCGATGATGATTCCGCAGCAGGAGAAGAGGATTGCGGTGAGCAGGGAATACGCCAGCAGCACCCAGAAATGGCTGATGCTGAATGACGTGAAGAGCAGGGCAATCGCCAGCGTCCCTATCCCGAGGAAAAATCCCCGTGCCATGCTGCTCAGGAGGTAGGCAGCCACCATCTGGTGGTGCGAGATCGGGCTCACCAGCACATCCTGCATATTGCCGAAATGCCTGCTCACAAACAATGAGCCGGATGCATTCATGTAGCTGCCGTTGATCAGGTTTTGGACATACAATCCCGGGAGGATGAAGAGCAGGTAGGAAATCCCATTGATCTCCTTGATGTGCGCCCCCAGCGCAATCCCGAAGACCAGCATGAAAAAGGCAGCAGTGATCAACTGCGGAAAGATCGTGTTGTTGGGTATCTTAAAGAAGCGCCAGAACTCCCGCTTCAGCAGGGTGTAAAACCCGACAGGGTTACTCATTTTGTTATTGGTCATCCTTGATCAGCCTCAGGAAGATATGCTCGAGGGAATCCTCAGCGATCTCAAAATTATGGTACTTGATGTGATGCTGGTCGAAGATGCTGAGCAGCTTTTTTAATGCAATGTGCTGCTCTTTCCTCCGCACATGCACCTCGACAAATGAATCCAGGACATGGAAGTCAAATCCCTCCAGCAGCTTCCTGTCCTGCAGCGGCTGGTCCAGGCTGAACCGGATGACGTTCTCCGAGAGATTGTCCATGATCTTCTTCTTCTCATCCAGCATGATGACCCTTCCTTTGTTCAGGATGCAGATCCGGTCGCAGAGCTCCTCTGCCTCCTCGATATAATGGGTGGTGAGGATAATCGTTGTCCCTTCTGCATTAAGCTTCCTGATATACCTCCAGAGGTCTAATCTCGCATCCACGTCTAATGCTGCGGTGGGCTCATCCAGGATGAGGAGCTTGGGCTGGTGGATAACTGCCTTTGCTACCGAGAGCTTCCGCTTCATGCCTCCGGAAAGATAGTTGATGGTCTTGTGCTTGAGCTCTGCAAGGCCGAATAGCCGGAGCATATCCTCTGCGCGCCGGGCCGCTTCCCTTTTCCGCAGCCCATAGAACCCTGCCTGGTGCACGAGCATCTCGAAAATGCTGAAGTAGATGTCAAACTTCAGCTCCTGCGGGCTTAAGCCAATCACGCTTCTTGCTTCCCGGTAGTCATGGACAACATCATGGCCGAACACCGCGATATTTCCTGAGGTGATGGTTGCCAGGGAAGCGATGCAGTTGATCAGGGTGGTCTTTCCCGCCCCATTCGGCCCCAATAAGCCGAAGATCTCTCCTCTCTTTACCGTCAGGCTGACCTTGCTGACCGCGACCGTGCCATTCTTATATTCTTTAGTAAGGTTGGAGATGGTAAGGACGGGCATGGGGGGATGATATTCAGGTGGGATATAAAGGTTGTGGGAGGATGGGCTCTGTAGAAAATCTCACTTCGTTCGGGGTAGCGCCAGTTCGCTCCGTGCTGTTGCATGATGAAGGGCGGTCCCTTCCCGAAGGGAGCGACCCCTTCCGCCATGCTTCTGCAAGTGCGGCATCGCTCACAAAATGGCGCTACCCTATATTTTCTACAGAGCCGGGAGGATGGTAAAGTCAAGTTAAGTGCCAAAACTGCGCCGTCGTTGGCGCATGAACTCGCTCCGCTCGTTCTGCGGTTCATGCCGAGCCTGAACCGGTGCGACGGTTTTGGCTCTGCCAAATACCGCCGAACGAGCAATGCGAGTGAGAGCGGCTTCGCCTGCAAACCACCCCGAAGGGGACGACCCCCGGTTTGCCGCACGTATCAAAAATGCACTGCATTTTTGGATATCAAAAACGCCTCGATTGTTCCATCGCGGCAGTTTTGATATTCCGAAAACGCCCGGCGTTTTCGATACCACGACGGCGCAGATGGAGCGGGGGACGCCCCATCCGGGGCCCGGGAAATGCAAAGCATTTCTGGGTACTCGGAAATCTCGGGATTTCCGATATGCTCCAAGCG
>JACQNA010000028.1 GCA_016203335.1 Candidatus Woesearchaeota archaeon | reverse complement strand
GTAAATGCCAGCATGCAGAATATTGGATTTGTCAACATTACCTTGCCAACAGGCATGACTTATGGCACCGATAGCAATAAGACGTTTATTCCCGAGATAGGATCCGCTCTTACCACCCCGATTATACTTGATTCTGCTATTGGCGTCCAATTTAAAACTAGTGGACAAACATTGGAATGGAACGTTACAGCATTATCATTCACTAACATCAGCGTTACCAATGTTACATTCTCATTCAATGTTACTGTATTGCCTTCATTTTCCACGGGCTGTTCTGGACAGTGTTTTGTCAATTTTACTGTTGGAGCAAATAACAGCGATGGAAAAGTGCACGAATATGTCATCTACGAGAAGGTATTCATTGACGGCAAATTGCCCACATTATCCTCTGCGAAGACAAACTCCACTGTGGGGCTGAACGTCACGTTCAGCGAAAAGGTGAACGGATCAACCGTAAAGACGAACTCCTTTAACATCACCTTTGCCAACCGCTCAGACCTTACTCAGCTTCTTCCAATTGCAGTAAGCGGAGCAGACAACCTGAAAGGAGGCAATGATACCCAGCTGACCGTAACCATCGCTTCTATTGCTGCAAATGAAACGCCCAAGGTACATTATAATGGTAGCACGACTGGAGAAAATGCCTCTGCCATCACTGACCTTGCAGGAAACGCTATGGATGCGAATATGACTGCAACAAATACAGTCACCTCAACCGACGGCGCGCCGCCGACATTCAAGAGCGGAACGCTCAATCTGAACGTCACCGGCTCATTCAATGTGAACCTGACGCTGGACTTTGATGAGCCCATGGCAGCAATACCTGGGCCGGTGATTGCTGATGAAATCCTGATATTGATATCTAACAGATCGGCATCAAATGTTACTGTTAGAAATCCGCTTGTCATAACCACAGTTGGAAGCAACGGCACAACGCTCTACATCACGCTGAACTCGACAGATGCTGCCAACCTCTCCCGGTTCAGGACATCAGTCAATGTCACTATCCATCCGCGCTTCTTTAACGATAGTGCTGGAAATGTCCAGACTGCTCGGGTTGATGCTCTTCCATTAACCTTTACCAATGACACCGTAGCGCCGACGCTGGTGAATTATACGTATTTCACTACGTCACAATTGGCAAACGACACGACAAATGGCACCAGTATCCTGCAGCTTGGATTTAATGAACCGGTTGACCTGCCATCAATTGTTCCAGCAGAAATCAAGATTGCATATAATCAGAACCATAGGGACTCAAAGTTACTCGCTGGAACAAATCTCAGTGACGCGAGCTTTGAGAACTCCTATGTGCAGACCATTGCGCTCAAAAATGACTTTGGAGGTTTCCATAAGACCTTGAACCTGACCTTGGACGGCAACTACACTAATTTAATTGCAGCATGGGACAGAAAAGGGCTGGCAACACTGTATATATCTATCTCCAACAGTACCATCTATGACCTTTCTGCCAATGTGTTTACCGGCGTCTTAAACAGCAGTGGACAGGCCATCAGCTGGACACAAGATACAACAGTACCAAGAATATTGACAGCGAGTATCAGTGATGTGAATGTGACCGGGCCGGGCAGCCATCGGATAACTATCCAGTTCAGTGAGAACATGACCAACAGTACCAGTACTGTCCAATATGTCAGCAAGGGATCTTCATCCAAAACGCTCTTCAATATTACCCTTGTTGAGGGAACGGCAATATGGACTGGGTATTACAATTTCACCACTGATCTCGGCGAGGATGGCGAATGGAACATCAGCGTTTCCGGGCCAAAAGACCTTTCCGGCAACCTGCTCACTAATGGCAGCACTGACCTGAAGTTCACCCTGGACACCACGCCGCCATTCATTGTGTATGCGTACTATTTGGAGAACGGAACGAACGGTACCGGAGACACAACACCATACAACGGAACATTAAATGATGGAGATACCCTTGTTCTGGTATTTAATGAGCCATTGCAGAGTGTTGAAACAGCTAATATTTCCACCACGTTCAACCTTACCTTTAGGGACGGTGTCCTTGGCCATCCTACAACGGTTAATAACACCAGGATAGAGGGTAAGAAGGTTGTTATTACTGCTGGAGCCGCAACATTAAGCCTGCGTGGAGAATGGGTTGATGTGGTTAATGCATCAGCGCTGCAGGCATTTAATACACGGGTCAGCACCAATGGCTCTGCATGGCTCATCCGCGACAAAGCAGACAACTTCGCAACGAACAAGAGCGCTACCACAAGAACAACAACCAGCGTTACCGGACCGAAGACGGTCATTGCAGACTATGCGTTTACCGCACCAAACAACACAGCAGTTACGGTATCATTCCCTACCTGCGTCAATACCGGGAACATGAGCGCGTTCCTGCCGTCAAGCACATCAGCATACAGCTTTGTGAGCTATTATAACACCAACAGCTGGACAGATACTGCGATTGCTTCACTGCGACAGCTGGTCGGCTACCGCTTTACCTGGTCCGATACAGGCAGGAATCCATCTCAGGATGGTAGCGATGATGTGTTCAGGGTATATCTGAAAAACCAGAGCGACTGCAGTGTTGAGTCAACTTCCATCACTATCGGCAATGGCTGGAACTACCTGGCGACGGATGGCAACTACTATAGCAGCAGCAAGAACACCCAGGGGAGACTGCAGGAGATTCCACGCACGTGGCTGAACAGCTTATCTGCGGCAGGCACCGTTGAGGTTTCCAAAATCCAGTACGGCTTTGGCAATACGACCACATACGCCTCTGGAGGATTTGTGAACTGGGATACGCTCTCAGTGGGACCATTCACTGCCCTATGGGTTGACTCATCAAATCCAGTTGACCGGTCATTCACCGGGGCAGGCAGGACGTAAACTTTTTTCCTTTTTCCATTATGCTAAAAAGGGGTGGACGCAGTAGTCAAGAGGATGCGAACTTGAGGGATTGTCAGTGACCGCCAAAACCACCATATGCAGCTTATTTTTGCTGTTGTCCTTGCCCCTTGCCTTTGCCGGGATTGAGGATTACACCATCTATTATGGTACAGTCACCCTCGGCGGCTCGAACCTGAGCTCTGGGAATACGATCAGCGCAACCATCGGCGGCACTGCCGCGGGATCAACGACCACTACCACGAGCGGCGAATACAAGCTGGTTGTTTCTTTGCCATCAAATGCGTCTAATGGAGCTGCAATCACCATCAGCCTGGCAACGCCAAGCGGTTATGATTCGGTCACTGCTATCACCGGAAACACTTATGCAACAGGCAATAATGGGAAGTTTACCCGATTGAATCTCGCGTTTACCGGCACCGCAACAGCCGCTGCGTCTAGCAGCGCAGCATCATCAGCAGCCGGCGGTGGCGGGGCTGCGGCGGCATCTGGCGGAGAGGCAGGGCCAGTTGCTCCTGGAACAAAAGTAACCTCTCCAACAGTAGTTTCCAAGATTGCCGGTTCCCTGCCTGCGGGCTGGAGCAATGTTGATGTCTACCAGATCGGCTCGGCAAAGGCAGAGGCAGTGACCGCTTCATTAGGCGACGTCATCTCTGCTGCGCTGAAAGAGGTCACCGAAGCGCCTGCTGTTGAGGCTATCAAAGAGCTGCAGGAGGCGTTTGCGGCGAATGAGATTACCCAGGTGATTGTCACCAAGACTGTCGAATCATTCCAGATCAACAACAAGGATACCGGAGAGATTGCCTACCGCTCGACAGTGACCTTAACCTTTACTGCTCCGGCAGACATGCAGGAGGTGACCATTGTCGAGGTCATTCCCAAGAATGTTGCCACTTCTGCAGACCTGCTCACGTTCCCCGGAGAAAAGCCGAAAGTCCTGCAGAAGGACCCGGTGGTGGAATGGTTCTTCCAGAGCGTCAGGAAAGGGGAGAGCAAGGACCTGAGCTATGTCGTCAGCACCGATAAGAAGCTGACAGCGGCAGATATCTCCACCAGCACGATTGCTGCCGGAAAAGAGGCTGCTGCACCATTACCTCCTGCTGAGCGAAAGATATTTACCAAGCAAGTCGTTGTCGGGCTGCTGATCGTGGTGCTCATTGTCCTGATCGGGCTGCTCATTTACTACTATGTTGAGCATCGCAAAGAGAAAAAGGGGAGATAGGATTACACAACGCTGGTGATACCATGGAAACAAAGAAAGTCATTCTGGTTCTGATTAGCATTATCCTCGTATTTCTCCTGTTCTCGACATTCCGGCCGGGGATCACGACTGCAGCAACATTATGCGCGAGCTGCCAGCAGGTCTCTGACTGCGAGAATACCTGCTACTCTTCCTGCCTGGCAAAGGGGTATGATGTGGTGACTTCAACGGGCATTGAGAATGACGCTGGCAAGGTGGAGTGCAGCTGCACCTGCGAGAGCTTCCTGAACAATAAGATTAGGGGGAAATAGATACTTAGCCACCTATTAATTTTTATATGATTTATCTT
>JACQNA010000022.1 GCA_016203335.1 Candidatus Woesearchaeota archaeon | reverse complement strand
GTGCTGAGCCGCACGCCACCACTGCGGCGAAGCGGGGGATGCCCCATCCGGGGCCCGGGAAATGCAAAGCATTTCTGGGTACTCGGAAATCTCGGGATTTCCGATATGCTCCAAGCGAGCGGAGCGAGCGTCTGCCGCCGTCGTGGCGTGCAAGACACATTACTTGACTTTACCCAAAAACCGAAACATTTAAATAAGTAAAATTACTTACCTTACGTAGGTGATGCACAATGACGAATATGACCTTGGCTGTTCCAGAAGAGCTGCACACTATTATCCGGAAGCATAAGCAGATTAAATGGAGTGAGGTGGCGCGTGAAGCGCTTTGGAACCAGGCAAGAAAGCTGGAATTAATGGACAAAATTCTTTCAAAGAGCGCCCTGACAGAGAAAGATGCGCTTGACATTGGCAGGAAAATCAACAAAGCCATTGCCAAAAGGCATGGGCTGGCCAGATGAAGATTGTCGTTGACAGCAATAGGGTAATTGCATCGTTGCTTAAAGATGGCATCACCAGAGAAATTCTGTATGACCGAAGCTATGAATGCATAGCGCCTGAATTTATGAAGGAAGAAATAGTAAAATACAAGCAGGTGCTCATCAATGAAGGAAAGATAACCGCAAAAGAATTTGATACTGTATTATCCTTGCTCTTTGAAAGAATTACATTGATTCCCCGGGAGGAATACGTTGCGCATCTCAAGAAGCTGGAAAATGAAATTTCTGACGCAAAGGACATTCCTTACCTTGCTTGCTGCCTGGCCGCTAAAGCAGAGGGCATTTGGTCGCACGACCCGCATTTTCTGGAACAAGATAAAGCCCGGGTATTTACGAATAAGGATCTATTGGATATGTCAAGAATGTAAGCTTGAATTGAGCATGGATTGCATATAAACAAACTCCTACAAATTCTGTAACTATAGGTCGTGCGCAAGCAGTATCTGGGGCTTATAAGCAGCTCGCTCCGCTGGCCACTGGACATCCTCCCGCGCAGGGTGTATAATGGGGGTATTCGAATACCTGGTAATCATAGAGAAAGCGAAACAGCTACTTCACCAATGGCTCAAATAGCTCGCCCATCTTCAAGCGAAGAGCCTCAATAAGCTCAGGCTGGTTATAATGGTAGATGTCCGGGATGTCCAGGGAAAGGATGCGCTTGCGGAGGTATTGCTTGGGAAACCTTTTGGCGATCTCGCTCCGTTGGGCATCCTCCATAACAATGATAGTATCAGCCCAGGCTATCTGCCCCTCCATGACCGGCTTATCGTTATACAAGCCCGCAGACTGGGTACTGAACGTATCCCTGAACAGCTTTGCAGCAGTCTTGCTTCGGTTCTGGTTCTGGTTGCAGATGAACAGCAGGTTCATGTCAATCCTTATCTTTGTAGCAGGAAGGGATATAAAAGCTTTGCTGAGGAATAGTTTATGCGCACCGGTACCGCCTCTCTCCCCTTGCAAACATCAAAATCCCATCCCTAATACCTCATAAAGAACCTTTTCTTCTCCTCAACCATCCGCTCGCTTACCTTGAGCTTCCTGCTTAGGTACTGCATCGCCCCAGCCACCTTCCGGTAGCTGGTCCGCATCCCGAACACGCTCTGGTACACCAGTCCTGCCACAGGCATAATCGTCACAAAGTGCAGTACCGGCGGGCTTGCCTTTACGATCCGCACCTCCTGGATCAGCGGCAAGTACCACAGTGATACTGCCAGCCGCAGCACCCCGGAAATGATTCCCAGGATGATGATGTTGGATATGAACATCGTGGCAGGCACATATGCCGCCAGCACGCTTCCCAGCACTGCTCCCCCAAAGATGGCTGCCCCCCGCAGCACATGGAAATAGGCAATCGCCTGCGCGCGTTTTGATGGCCGGACAGTGTCAAAGATGAAGTTTGCCGTGCTGAGGTTAAATCCAGCCCAGGAAAAGCCAGTGATTGCAGCTATCACCAGCAGCCAGGAAAAGCGTGTGCTCGCCACATACAGCAGCGGGATAAACGACACAAAGATGCCGCACACCGAAAGCACCAGCTTGTTCCCGTAGGTGTCGCTGTTCTTCCCCCAGTATGCCATCATCAGGAAATTGGAAGCAGCCTCCACAGAAATAATCAGCGAGTATTGGAGATAGGAAAGCCCCAGATCACGCAGCAGCAGCACGACCAAAAACGGACCGAAGATGTGCACGGCAAATATCATCAGGCAGACATACATGGAAAAGATGCCAAAATTGGTTTCCCGGATCCGCCGGAGGAAATCCAGGAAGCTGAACTGGTCCTGCTGCACCGGGATATAGCCCGGCTCATATTTCCTGGAGAGGTAATAGAACGAGATGAACCGCGCCAGGGATGCAATCCCGAAGATGATCCCAAACCCGAGGAACGGATCAATCCGCGAGAAATGATTGAGCAGGTAGCCGGCAGCAAACACCGAGAGCAGGGCAAAGAATCCGGTCACCCGGTTTCTCCTCCCAAAATACCTCCCTCGCTGGTTCTGCTCCACTAAGTCGCCCATCCAGCTGTTCCAGGCAGGGTTCGGCAGGTTGCCGAATATCCAATATGCAGTAAAGAGCACCAACAGCACCGTAACGCTCTTCGTCCAATACGGGATCAGGAACAATAATATCCACCAGCAGGCGTGGAAGAATACCGAATACAGCACGATCCGCTTCCTGCTTTTATAGGTATTCACCAGCCTTGCTCCCAGCACCATGAACCAGGAGCTGATAAAAAGGGGGAGTGTCGCCAGCATGCCGATCTGCGTGCTGCTCGCCTTCAGCAGGAGCGCAAATGGGGTGATATAGGAATCACCAAACCCAGTCATTGCCGAGTAGAACGCGCCATCCTTGATGGAGTACTCCAGTGAGCGCTGCTTCTTTTCCTCGGCGGTTAATTCCATGCCCCGGGAGCACAAGAGGTGGTATATAAATCTGATGAAGGGCTCTGGAGAAAATGTAGGGTAGCGCCATGTTTGTGAGCGGTGAAACGGCTGCGAGAATGCAGCGGAGGGGGGCGTCCCTTACGGGGAGGCGCCGCTCTTCTGCCTGCAACAGCACGGAGCGAGCCGGCGCTACCCTAAGCGCAGCGAGATTTTCTCCAGAGCCCTGACGAGGGTAAATCTTAAATACTCCGCTTTCCTTGTTCTCTGTATGAAATATGCAGATCTTGTCCAGCTCTATGAATCATTGGAAAATACCTCCAAGCGCCTGGGGAAGATTGCTCTTATAGGGGCGTTCCTCAGGAAAACCCCTGTTGAGCAGCTCGAGCAGGTCGTCTTGCTCCTGCAGGGCCTGGTCTTTCCCAAGCATGCGGAGCAGAAAATCGGCATTGCGGAGCGCTCTGTCATTAAGGCATTGGGTGTTGCCTCGGGCAAGTCGATGGAGGCGATTGAGCAGCAGTGGAAGAAGATTGGCGACCTGGGGGAGGTGGCAAAATCAGTCATCCAGAAAAAGAGCCAGTCCACTTTATTCAGCAGCCATCTCACTGTACACAAGGTATTAACGAATCTCTGCGAGCTAGCGGAGCTGGAGGGGGCAGGCACGGTTGACAAGAAAATCAGCCTCATCACCGAACTCCTCAGCGCGGCAACGGGAGCAGAGGCAAAGTACATCATTCGGACATTGCTGGAAGACCTCAGGATTGGCGTCAAGGAAGGCGTGCTCCGGGATGCGATTGTTGCCGCGTATTTCCCTGATCAGCAGAAAGAGCATGTTGCAGTTGTCCAGGATGCGTATGACAAGACCAATGACTTCGGGAAAGTGGCGCAGCTCGCTGCTGAGGGAAAGATATCCAGCCTCAAGGGGATATCCATCCAGCCCTTCCATCCGGTAAAGGTCATGCTCTTCATCAAGGCAAATGACATTCCCGATGCCTTTGCGCAGGTGGGCAAGCCTGCCGCATTCGAATTCAAATACGATGGATTTCGCCTGCAGTGCCATAAGTCAGGCAGCAAGGTCAGGCTATTTACCCGCCGTTTGGAGGACGTTACCAGGCAGTTCCCTGATGTGGTGCAGTTTGTCCAGGATCACGTCAGGGCAAAGTCCGCCATCCTCGACAGCGAGGCAGTGGGCTATGATGCGGTAACCAAGCAGTACCTTCCCTTCCAGAGCATCTCCCAGCGGATCAAGCGGAAGTATGGCATTGAGGGGATGGTGAAGCAGTACCCCATAGAGGTCAATGTCTTTGACATCCTTGAATACGAAGGGAAATCCCTCCTGAACGAGCCCTTTATCGAGCGGAGAAACCTCCTGAAAAAGATTGTGCATGAGAAGCCCAAGCAGATCATCCTGGCAAAGCAGATTGTCACTGGTTCTGTCCAGGAAGCAGAGCAGTTCTTCAAGGAATCCCTGCATGCTGGTGAGGAGGGCGTGATGGCAAAAAATCTCCAGGGCATCTACAAGCCAGGCAGCAGGGTAGGCTATGGCATCAAGATCAAGGCAGAGGCAGAAACCCTGGACCTGGTTATTGTCGGAGCAGAATGGGGCACCGGTAAGCGCGCCGCCTGGCTCAGCTCATTCACCTTAGCCTGCCGCTCAGGAGAGAAATTCCTGGAGATCGGAAAGGTGGGAACAGGCATCAAGGAGAAAGAGGAAGAAGAGGGGGTTACCTTCCCGCAGCTCACCAGGCTGCTCAGGCCGCTGATGGGCGAAGAGAAGGGCAAGGAAGTGCTCATCAGGCCGAGGATTGTCATTGAAGTCGGATTTGAAGAGATTCAGAAATCACCCACATACTCCTCTGGCTATGCCCTCCGCTTCCCCCGCCTGCTCAGGATCAGGGACGATAAGGGGATCCACGACGCCTCTGAGCTGAAGTATGTGGAGCGGCTGTATAGGCAGCAGAAGAGGTGACTTATCTGTACGTATCAAATTCCATTACAAACTGCTGAAAACTTCTGTAATGTATGGACGGTAATCCGTACTGCCGCGCTCCTGCGATATTCCGTTTGTTGTTGTCTACAAAAACAATTTCTTCAGGCCGCATACCCATCGCTTTGATAGCATGGGTGAAAAGAGCACGTTGCGGCTTAAGCATACCCATTTGGAACGATATAACCTTATGCGTAATGAAGCGATATATGGAATATTGCTGGAAATACCGGTAGTGGAAAGGATTGGTGTCAGTGAGCATCCATATTTTGTAGTCATGTACGCTTTTTTTGATCCAGCGCTCTAGCGGTCTGTTCCGGCTAAAGAATCCAGCATAATCTTTTTTGAAGTTGGTAAGCGGATATTTATTAAGGCGGAATCGTTTGCAAACATCATGATAAAAATCAGTCAAAGAAATCTTCCCTGTTTCCCAGAGGCGAAATTTTCCCATTTGCCAATCCCCCGCGATATGGCGCCAGCCATACGGAGAATGCTGCGCCAACGCAGTAAAGAATTTTCGCTCATCAGCGAGGATGACCACGCCTCCGCAATCAAATAAGATGCCTTTAATCATATGCAGCAATGAATTATCAAGGTTTATAAATCCATCATCTTTCATCCCTTTTCTGCCCCTCTAGTATAATGGACAGAATACGAGCTTGCGGAGCTTGAGATCTGGGTTCGATTCCCAGGAGGGGCGGTTTATTTCTTTCTGCTCTTTACTAAAATGTCAGTTTTCCACCATTCCATCAAAAATGCCGAGCATTTTTGAGTGTGCTCAGAAATACAAAGTATTTCTGACATATGAACAGTGGTTGAGGTGGAAAACTGAGCATGCTCAAAATGCGACAGGGGGACCACCAGTCAAAGACTGGTGGAATGTTCGCTTCGCTCACCCCCTGCCGCATTTTGACAAGATGGCAATTGCAAGAAACAAAATGAACGAGATCCAATAATCCCGGTCAAATATCCGCACAAAGACAGCAGTATCCAAGGCAATAATCCCGGAATACAGCGCTCCAAAGATGCTGATGACCAGTATCACGAGCTCATTTTTGCGCATCCCTGCCAAAAGACGACTATCCTTTATAATCCTTTCTTTATGCGAACCTTTAGCCCGCAATGCCTCAGAAATCCTTGAATCTTCTGCGGGCTTATCATGCTTTTGTTGACAACAACCTCAAGGCATCTATCCTTGTTGCCTGATCCGGAGCAGACTCTTATTCCTCTGCCAAAAAGTGTATATTTGCGGCACTTCTTGGCATGCGGCCCGATATAGAAGATGCCATCCGGCGCATCCCGCAGAATCTCATCACCGAAGCAGTGCAGGCTGCCAAAATATTTCTTCCGAACCGTTGCTCCGATATCAACGACATGGAAAACAATCGTTTCTGTCGTCTTATCCTGCCACGATATGCTCAACCCCATCTACTCCATCACTTCCATAGCCTTCCGTTCCCTCCCCTTCTTTATCCGTTCCCACAATCTCCTCCTCCCCTGCCGCAGCTTGCACCGCATGATGTTCCCGTTCGCCAGGATGTGCGGCGCTATGCGCGATTCCTTCCCCACCACTATCACCTGCCTCTGTTTCACCGCATCGAGAAATCCAGCAACCGTGTGCTCACTGCAGCAGGTGACCGCCCCCCCAATCTCGGAGAGCACATGCCCGTCGCTTCCCGCAGTCATCCCCTTGCCCAGGCGCTGCCGCCACTCAATCGCCTGCAGGTTCTTTTTCCGGGTGACCTCGCCGGATATCACCTCAATCGCGTCAATCTGCCGGAGGATCTCCTGATGATAATTCCGGCGAAGAAACCGCGCGATGTTCTTCCATGCCCAGCCATAGGGGTGCGGCAGCGTGATGAGGCACTGGTACTTCCGCGCGTCAGTAATGAGGGAAAGCAGTGGGCGGTTCATCCTGCCAATCTTCTGCGTGATGTAGGGGGAAACATGCCGCTGGAAGAAGTCCTGCAAATCCTCCACAGCATAAAAATACACGATGACATCAGGCCCCTCCTTGCTCGTCAGCTCAATCCCGGGGATGACCAGCACATCATCCTTCAGCCGCCATGCCTCCAAAACGCCGTCAATAGTGTGGTGGTCAGTCAGCGCAAGCCCGAATCTCCGCTTCCGGCATTTCTTTAGGATAGTGGCAACCTTATGGAATCCGTCAGAATGCAGCGAATGCACCTGCATGTCAACGCAGGCATACCCCGCAGCCGCAAGCCTCTTGGTCTTGGGGCGCCGCAGCGTGATGGGTTGCATAGGAGAACAAGAGAACTACCTGTTTAAATGGGTATCTTTTTTCGTACATATTCAACTCACTTATAATCTCACCCCTTTAAACTCAGGTAGCAGCTTTTTCATCTCAAGCATAAACTCTCTTGCTCTTTTGAGAGAAGTCTTTGCCTTCTGCTCATGTATTGTTTCAGTCATATTATAC
>JACQNA010000035.1 GCA_016203335.1 Candidatus Woesearchaeota archaeon | reverse complement strand
TCGGGTACTACGGAGACAGCACCGGCTGCCCGCGATCTACTGCCTTGTCGGCTCCAGCTGGACGCGGACGATGAGACCATGCTTCAGGGAGATGTCGAAGATGGCGGCCCTCGCGCCGACAATTCTCTGGCCGTCATCGCAGCAGTAAAGCACCCCGTCAGGGCCGATGTCCGCCACCACAATGGTAAACACATTGCCGGTATTCCATCTGACGTCAAGGTGGTGCAGGACGTCCTCCCGGAACAGCTCCTGGAGACGAAGGAGAGGGAACTCCCATCTCGCCCCTTTGGCGGTCGGCAGCACCCGTTCCCTCTTCCCGATGAGCCGCTTGGTTCGTAAGGGGTGGAGGGGACGGAGCAGCGAAAGCGTCAGCTTGGTCTGCATGGATTGTTTTCCTTTCATTTCCGAGATGCGTGATGGCTGGTTTCCATGGAAATGCTGCCCAGCGCGGTTCAGCAGTCCTGCTTGGCGCGCCTGCCCCGCAGGAATGTCTACCTGTTTGCGAATCTTGCCGGGCTCATCGAGCGGAGTAGGCTCGCCACCATCTCCCTTCGCTCAGCCACACCGCTCCGGTCAGACACCAGATGCAGCTTGCCGCCGGAAAACTGCCGCTTGAGCCTGGTCTTGGTGAGATTCTGGCCGATCATCCAGCCATTCAGGTGAAGCGTGTATTTCCGCTTTCCCTTCTCCCGGAACAGAGAGACTTCCTCTACCCGGCCATCCGGAGAAGTAAAGGTGCCGTCGTACTCCAGAATCATGGGGAACTCCTTTCAGCCAGAAGGGTATTCTGATGGATTACTGGACATCCTTGCCGCAGCGGATGAACTTATGCGGACAGACATTCTCGCACTCGTCCACGCCAAGCAGCGCAATCAAGGGACACATGCTGGTGCAGTCCGGGAAGGGGATGGACGCCAGCTCGGCGACAGCCTGTTGATGGGCCTGGAGATAAACCCGGTATCCTTCAGGAGTAGGTGTACACATACCATTCCTTTCTCTCGGTGAAAAGAGAGGGCTGGCAGCCCCGCGTTTTGGTGACCTGGAGTAGTTCATCCCAACCCTGCATCTGAAATCAAGCAGGGAATAACGCCCGGCTACCAGCCCACGATCCCACGTCAATGGATGACCAACAGCCCTTTTCCCGGCTGCATGACGCTGAGTACCACCCTGTGAGGGCTATGCGGGTACACCCTCAGCAACGCGTGACAGCATCCGCAGATTGTTCCAAACCGCGGCGTATTGGTGAAATTGCCGCTCATCTCGAGAGGCTGCCAGCAGCAGGGGCAGTTGCTCCGGAGCGTGGCTTCATTGTTTGGCATGTACATGTCCATCGCGTGCCTCCGTTTCATTGCTTTTTGGTTGTGGTGCAGATGGTCTATGAGTTACCTGCTTGCTCCCAGTTGCCGCTGCCTGGCTCTTTTGCGGATTTGTCTTGTGATCCATTTGCCGCTTGCTGTGGCGATAATGATGCCCACCAGGACGAATGTATATGGGGACGGCATAGCGTGTTCGTCATTCAGTGGCATCGGTGGCAAGTCCCGCGGCCAGACAACCATCACAACAATCATCGCAAGATAAATGAACATACCGAAAATTACCACCTGAAGGATGATTGAGTACCACCTGCCGGCCATCCTTTCTTTCACCAATTCCGTCACCACGCCGGCCAAGCACATGATGAGGAATGCCAACACAAGAGCAGCATACGTTTCCATAACACCACCTTCCTTTTGTGAGAAGATTGTTCGTGCACTGAGCGGGCAGCAGGAATCGAACCTGCGGCTTTTTCCCCTGAAAGGAAACGCTCTGCCGCTGAGCTATGCCCGCAAGCCTACCCCCGAGCAGTAAAACAGCCATCCAGGATCGCTGGCTGGGCCTCTTGCAGGGGGCAGTGTATGGCTGGTTTTTAGTTATGGCGCAAGGCGGATGGCGCCCAGCACCTTGAAGGAGTAGAGGGAGACGCCGAGGAAGACGGTGAGTTCCTCCCTGATGCGGTTCCTCAGCATTTCTGTCCTTTCGTACACCATTTGGCTGAGTACCTGAGTCACGAAAGCCCGGTCGAATTTGTCTAATTTGCCTCGACCTTCGCCTCGACTCTCCACGAAATCCATGAGCGATCTCAGATTTGTGTAATGAGGGATGTAAAGCGAGTCAACCTCCCGGGCGTATTGCTTCAGGCGCTCGCACTCAGCCAAAAGGCCGGATCTCCAGCCCTCCATGTCCATGCTCTCCTGCAGGCCAGCGGGCAGAGGAGCCAAATGGAATGCCCGGATCTCCTGTGCGGCGCTGTCCAGCACCGTGGCAACGCTGTCCGAGAAATGGAAGACGATCTTCGGGACTGCAACTGCGGTTTGGTCCGCTGCGCCGATGAGCATGGCGCAGAGCAGCAGATTCAGATTGTGGCGCATACTGCCTCCTTCGGTGGATAAAGATGTGGATTGCAACTGCTGTTTTGTTGAGCGGTTAGCTCTCCCAGCCCCGGGGCGGCTCTCCAAAGAGTTCGCGCATGTTCGCTTCGTCGTGAAACCGCGTTGCTTCTTCGCAGAGTGCCTGGTTGACCTGCCTGGCAGCCATGCCGGGAAAAAGGGATGTGGCAAGGGAGCCAGATGGCGGCATTTCTCCGTCGGAAGCCTTTTGCTCCTTAGCTAGCAGTCCATCATCCACTGGTTTGCGATGCAGCGGATGATTCTTGCCAAGCAAGTTGTCGATGGTGGGCATACAACATCTCCTTTCCCTTGCATGAAACAGTTGGTTTTGGCTGATTCGAGGTTTGATGAAGTCGCGGTGTACAGCGCTCTCTGCTGCTCAGCGGCTGAGTGGAGGTTCTTCTCTCTGCGTCATTTTCCGAGAGGGCTGGCCAAAGATCTTTTTCCGGTTCAAGACCATGTAGAGCACGAGTGCGATGCAGTACATGATGCCTGCGTAAATCAGGATGTCCATGACTGTCCGTATGGCTGCGGCGCCGGCGTTCGAGATAGCCGCCGATATAAACCCCAGAGCAAACGCCGCAATCGCGATGATGACTATGATGCCCACCTTTGCGGTGTCCATTGCCCAACCTCCGTTCTTTGTGCAGGGGTGATATGTATTGTAGGGGAAAGATAGGGATTATACGCCCGTTCAGGACGTCTTCCGCATGCCCAATCGATAGGTATATAAATCCCTGAAGCTCCAGCCACCCTATGGAAACGGTTACGATACCAAAAGAGCGGTATGAACGGCTGAAAGAAAGGGCAGAACTGGCGGATGATGCCCTGCTCCAGCTCAAGATGGGCTTAGAGGACCTGAGGCATGGCAGGGTAAGCAGAATCTAAAGTTTCTTGAGATAAGCCAGGAATTCTGCCATGTTTGCCCGGACAAAATCAATCGCCTGCTGCTGGTCCTTCTTTGATGCGAATACAACCAACAATATCTTCTTCGATTCTTCATCAACAAGGTAGAGCAGCCGCTTATTGAGGAATTTCTTTTCCCGGAACCAGGAAAAGGCCAATATTTTGCCCCTTGGATTTTCTTCAAGGTTGCATTTGGCCTTTTCGATCCAGCGCTGTTCGTTGGCATCCAGTGTCCGGAGCAATCGCTTAAACGTATCGGTAGCGTGCACAGCATAGGCGCCCATGGCAGAGGATCAGGAGAGCTGTTTTAAAAACATTGCGGTTCTCCTCCAGAAAACTGGCGTATACGCCTTCTCCGTCGGTATTCCAGCGGAAGACCATCATTTTGCCTGAAGAATTCCAGTGATGCATCTATCCACCTGCTTTTCCTTCCCTTGCCAGACAGCTTTCGTAGCTGGTGTCTCCGGCATTTCCGTGCTTTTCCAGGCTTCTCTGCAGCAACTGCTTGCCTTCCAAACATTATATCCGATGGATACAGTGCCCAGAATGTTCCTGCAGCAAAGCCAACATCAGCAGACAAACAGAAGACATCTTGTGAAAGATATCAGCGGTTGGGTAAGTGATGTTGCACGCCTTTTTTGTTTTGCCCCAATGGGACGGATGGATAAATGATGTGAGTAATGAATATGAGTTTGCTACATGATCACCAAATGCGCAGCTCCTGCTCGCCGACCGCAAGCATGCGCTCGAATTTCTTGTCTACCGCGAGCTGCTTGCGCCAGCCGGATGCATCCCGGATCTCCTCCTCATGGAGCAGGCCTGCGGACAGCAGCCGCTTCTTGAGCATGGTGCCTTTCCGCGCAGAGAGGTTGAGCTTCTCATAGACCTCCGAGGTGTTTTTCCCGGGATATTTGTAAATGTATAGGAGCATGAATTTCTCTTCCGGGGTGACGTGCATGAGCTGCACCTGCTTCACCGGCTTCCGGGAAACGGGCTCATGCAGCACGCGCTTGACTGCCTTGTTGATGTCCGCATTCTTGAATCCCTGGGCAGTGAAATATGCCTTGACCGTGCGGATTGAGTTCGCCTGGAGCATCTCCTGCATCTGCTCAACCAGGTCAGCCTGCAGATGATTGGCTATCGGAGGCAGCACTGGCTTTTTCGGCAGGGGAGGAACAGCATGCATCTGCTGCCTTGCCTCAGGAATGCTGATGTCCACTCCTGAATGCCTGAACACCTTCTGGAGCTTCACTGCCTTCAGCTCTTGCTGGAGCTGCTGGCGCTTCGCCTCCCCTTTCTTCTGCTTGCTCAGGTACGCGGACATGATGCGGTTCATCCTGCCGGTGATCATGCTGTCGCTCACCGGCCTCTTCTTCAGGGCAACTAAAGGAACGCCGACAGTGAATGGCATGTGGTAGCGCTCTGCCAGGTAGACGATTGCCTGGCCGACAGGCAGCATGCTGAAATATTTCCGATCATCGCGGATGCCCATGAGTGAGCTGATCACCTCAATGTCCTTGGGAAGCACCTGCTGGAACGCGATGTTTGTGGCAGAGTTGCCCGCAACCGTGTCGCTGAGCTTGGAGATGTGCTGGTCCAGGCAGATCAGGCTGATGCCGTATTCCCGGATTTCCCGGTAGATCATGTCGGTAACCCCTTCTTGGACAAAGTTCGGGCGCTCCTTGAGGAAGATATTGTGGGCCTCATCCACCAGGATTGCCATGGCAAACTCGTCCACCTGCTCATTGTTGTGCTTCTTGTACTTGTAGATATAGCCGAGCACGAACTCGCAGAAGAATTTCTTCTCGACGGTATCCAGGGCATGGAGCTCGAACAGCACCTGCTTGCTGAACAGGTCTTCCAGCTTCAGGGCGTCAATCCCCTGGTGGGATACCGCTTCGCCGAACGCGCCAAAGGTCATGGTATGTGCAACCCTCTGGGCAGAGGTAAGCCACTCGCTCTCCCGGTTCTTCCTGCTGCCGCTCTCTTCCTCGCGCTGCTCCAGCCTTTTCTTGATGTGGTGCCAGGTCGGATAATTGTCCGAGCCGCTGTAGACGCCGAATTCCACAAATGCCTTGTCCAGGGTCTCGACGAGAATCTTGTGCACGCCGAAGCTGGTGGAAAACGCCTCGCTGATCAGGTCAATGAGGAAGTTGATCCATTCCCTGGGGTCAACGCCTTTCGGGGGCCGGTTGATGTTCACCCGGAACATATTGCTGACTGCATTGTTGCCGACGGTAAACACCATGAGCTGCTTCTCGATCAGGGTGAGCGGGCGGAAGGACTTCTTCCAGTCAAAGACCAGGAACGGCTTTTTCGCAAGGATGAAATTGCCGAGGACCTGGTATGCAAAATTGGTCTTTCCTGAGCCGGACATTCCGGAGATGCAGACGTGCCTGACCCAGTCCTGCTCGCGCAGGCCAAAGGGATAGAGCTCCTTGTCCGCATACATCACCTTGCCGAGCGGATATTTGCCCTTGATGATGTCGGCATTCGGAGGAGGGAGCAGCACCTTCTCATTCAGCAATGTGCTGTTCAGGTATTTCTGGTAAAGGGCATTCAGCGCCTGCTCAATCTCCGTGCGCTTGTCCCGGTTATCGGTCAGGCTATACTTCATGTAAATCTTGTCCATATCCTTGCCCAGGATAGGGCGGAGCTTCCTGCACATCTCCTCGACCGTCAAAAAGGAAAGCTGGCCTTTCATCATCATGGTGCTCACTCGTTCAGAATCTTATCGAGCAGGGTGGTGCTGCCCTCTTTCTCACTAAATTCCCTGACGCGCTCGCGCAGCTCCTTGCGCAGGGCTGCAATGTCCCGCCAGCGGTTGAGCTTTTCCTCTGCTTTCATGGCGTCGATCTCTGCCATCTTTTTCCGCAACTCCAAGCGTTCTTTAATGGTCTCGACATCTGCCCGAGGGCGATTGGCGGTTTCTGTCAGGACGGTATTGATCTCGATCTTGATCTTTTCCAGGTCATTCATGATCTCCAGAAACAGCTGCTCACGGAGCTGGATCAGGACGTTGATATCCTCAACCGTGCCCTGGAACGAAGCCAGCTTGTC
>JACQNA010000021.1 GCA_016203335.1 Candidatus Woesearchaeota archaeon | reverse complement strand
ACACTGTCATTTTCGCAGCCGAGCCGACGGCAACCTTGAAAAGATTTTCAGGGAAGCCCCCTCAACCGAAATCCTTATATATCCCGCAGAATCAGGGCATCCTCATGAAAGACGACGAGCATTCCATTGAGGGTGAGGAGATTTACTCCGATGAAGGCAGGGAGGAGATGGTGGAAAACGATGAGATTGAGCCATGGGAAGAGGGCTTCATGGAAGGTGCAGAAGAGGGCGGCCAGAACGCCAAGTGCAGGAAATGCGGCAAGGCCCTCCTCAGCAGGGATCTCATTGAGCGGGAGATTAAGGGAGCGGTGTGCTGGTTCTGCTCCGAGGACTGCGCGGACAAGTACGAGGAAGAGCACAGCTAAATCGCAACCTTTATATATTTCCTCCTCCTCAAAACGGGAAGGGGTGATCAGGGATGCAGGAGCAGGAAGTCGGCAGAATCATTCATTTCTATACAAATATTAGCGTTGGTATTGTGCAGTTGAGTGGCGCTATCAAGGTTGGGGACATCATTCATGTTAAGGGAGCGACCACTGATTTTACCCAGAAGGTAGCCTCCATGCAGGTCAGCCATGCGCAGGTTGCAGTGGCAAACCCGGGAGAGAGCATCGGCATCCAGGTAAAGGACCACGTCCGGGAGCATGATATTGTCTACAAGGTTACTGGTGAAACAGTCATGCGCGCACCAGCCATGCCGAAGAAAGCAGCTGCCCGGAGCACAGCAAAGCCAAAAAAGAAGGCAATCAAGCGGACCAGGGCAAAGAAAAAGGCAAGCCGGAAAAAAGCAGCCAAGCGCCCGGTACGCAGGGGAAAGGCGAAGCGCGGGGCAAAACAGCCTAAACAGCGCAAGGCAAAGCGAAAGTCGCGCAGGAAGTAAATTCGTTTCTTGGGAATACTTTCCATGGAGCCGGCAGGAGGCGGCGTAGAAATCCTGAAGGCAGTGCCTGTTCGCGAGGCTTTGATGTCTTACATACAGCTGACAAGGGGGACGCCCCATCGGGGAACGGCAGCCTTAACCATTCAGCAGCTCAGCCGAGCCCGGCACTGCCCGAGCGGATGCGAGAGGATTTCTACGCCGCCCGGCAGGAGGAATATTTAAATACCCTCCCCTATCCCAATCCCCCATGGATACCAGTAAAAAGCTCGGCTCGCTGTTGATAGGGTTTTCCCTGCTCCTGCTCATTATCCTGGTCATTGTCAAGGTAAAAGTAGACAGCCAGGAGACATTTCTCTGCAAATTAGTTGAAGATGACCCTGCGATTAGCATGGAGCAGTGCCCTGCCCACCAGAGCGGGACCAGCTGGTATCTGACCGTAGCGTTCGGCGTCGCCTTCGTTATCCTGGGCAGCGGAATCTACCTTCTTGCATATCCCCGGGGAAAGGAAAAGCGCGCATTCAAAGCAGTAGATGCCGGCAAGCTCGATGACGATGAGAAAAAGGTGTATGATATGCTCAAGCAGCATCAGGGATCATGCTACCAGAGCGATCTCATCAAGGAAACCGGGTTATCCAAGGTAAAGATAACAAGGATTCTGGACAAAATGGCCAGCAAAGACATCCTCGAGAGAAATCGGAGAGGCATGACTAATATTATTGTTCTGAGATGAGACGAATATGCTCAAGAGTGAACTGAAACTAGTTTCACCAGTAGGGTATTAAGGTGTTTCAATTCTGTGCAGCGTGAGGTGCATCGCATGAATAAACACAAAGAAACCATACTCAAGATCGGCATGCTGGCAGTGCTCATCCTGCTGGCAGTAAATTCCTATCGCATGAGCAGCATCAGCGCGCAGGTCATTGCGCAGCCAGGAGCAAGCGCACAGGCGAGTGTACAGCGTACGGCAGTTGCCGCATCACCAACATCTGCGATTATTCCGCAGGGCGTACCCGCAATCTACGGCAAGGAGCTTGGGGTAAGCTATGATGATGTCAGCCCGGACAACCCGCAGCAGGCTGACCGCACTATCAGCGCCCTAGGCAATCTGGACAATACCATTGAGCTCAGCGGGGCAGACAAAGAGCGCTATATCTCCATATTATACAAAAAAGAAAACGGCATCTCTTGTGAATACTGTTGTGGGGCGCGTGCAGTGATTTTCGAAAGCGGGCAGCCCGCGTGCGGATGCGCGCACAGCTATGCCATGCGCGGCCTGGCAAAATACCTGATCAGCAGGCATGGCGCTGAATATACTGATGAGGAGCTCCTCTCTGAGATAGGAAAATGGAAAGTCCTGTTCTTCCCCGGAATCCATCAGACAAAGGCAGCAGTGCTCCAGGAGAAGGGGATCGCATTGAACTACATCAATCTGGCAAGCAACAAATACCGGGGCATTGAGCAGGGTAAATCAAGCGGCGGCGCAATGGTGGGTGGCTGCTAAATGGAAACTCTCAACATACTCATCATTGGCGTGGCTGTTTTTTTGGTTTTTGGGTTGATGCTCCAGGCATTTCAAATAATCTCATTGGGTGATGGAGCCACAGGAAATGCAGCAAGCAGCAACGGCCAAATAGACATGGCAGGGTGGACAGAGAATGAAAGGATGAATTATGACATGCACGGAACGATTCCTGCAAGGCTGCAAGGCAAGAACATACAAAGCTCGCCATCTGCAGGCGGAATGGTCGGAGGGTGTTAACATGGAAGAGCAACAGAAGATTGGTGCATACATCATGATAGGTCTGATGGTGCTGCTGTTTGGGTTTGCCATCGTGCAGGCATTTCAGATTGGCGTACTGGAAGACAGCATAAGCGGAGCAGGGGGGGCAGTTGCTGCTGCATCCCCGCAGCCAGCAGCGCCAGCGAGAAGCGCTCCCCAGCAGCAGCCAGCAATGGTTGGGGGATGTTGATAGAAATGAGAAGAGTGCTCACCCGAACATTGCCTCTGATGCTGGCAGCGCTGGCTCTGGTGGTGATTGCCGGGTGCTCCAGCGGAAGCGGAAAATTCACCGGCACTGAAGCAGTCATCTACCGCTCATCGAGCTGCGGATGCTGCAGCGCGTTTGGCAGCTATCTGCAGGGAAAGGGATACCAGGTGAAGTCAGTCACCCAGGAATATCTCGCTCCCATCAAAAAGCAGTATGGTGTTCCCCCCAGCATGGAGACCTGCCATACCGTGGTTATTGGCGACTACTTTATCGAAGGACATGTTCCGGTTGAGGCGATCGAAAAGCTGCTGGCAGAAAAGCCTGCCATCAAGGGCATTGCGCTTCCGGGAATGCCCTCTGCATCGCCCGGCATGCCTGGCTCAAAGCAGGAGCCCTTTACCATCTACGCAGTCCAGCTTGACGGCCAGATAACAACATTTATGGTGATTTAATTAGCGATTACGGTGACCTCATGAAGAAGCCTATCATAGCATCAATAAGCGCATTGCTCCTGCTCCCAGCAGCGTATGCCCACTGCCCGCTCTGCACGATTAGCGCAGGGGTGGTTGCTGGATTTGCCGCCTGGATGGGGGTAAGCAAGCTAGTTATTGGACTGTTCATTGGCGCATTTGGAGCCTCACTCGGATGGTGGCTGCGCAAATATATCAAGAAAACATACGTCCCTTTCCAGAACACCCTTATTATCCTGTTCTCCTTCGCAACAACTATCGTGCCCTTGCTCCCGGTGATTCCTGATGCCTCTCCGCTGTACATCTCCCTGGCCGGCGATTATGGAAGCCTGCTGAATAGGACATACGTCATCAACCAGTTTATTGTCGGCTCCCTGATCGGCCTGCTGCTCATCTCCATAACCCCTCTGCTGAGCAAGACCATGACCAGGATCAGGGGGACTGCACTGCCGTTTCAGGGCATGCTGCTCACCGCCGGATTGTTGCTCATCATCGGCATACTGATGCAGGTGTTTTCCTAATGGCGATGCAGCAGGAAGTCGATGACTGGGTAGCGCAGGCGCAGCGCAGCAAGCTGGATCTTTCGCGCGACGAAGACCTGAGCATAGCCCTGATGAACCTCATCAGCCTGGAAGAGCATTTTTTCTTTACCGCGATGAAAACAGGAGATGCCAAATACCTGGATATGCTCTCTGCAGTGCGCGGCCTGCGCACCAAGCTCCTCAAAAAGCTGGTAAGCGCTCCGGAAGGGGAGGAATGGTGCATCAGCAAGCATCTCCTGGCAGCAAGCATGCGCCTCCTGGAGACCGGCACCAAAGAGCTGAATGCCAACAAAGAAGAGGCCACTGCGTATTTTACTGCTGCGTTTGAACTCTACTCTTTGTTCTTTGCGATAAACCTGAAAGAGAAGGGTGCAAACATGCACGCAAAGCCTGGCGGCAATCCGCAAGGCATCATGCAAAAGTGGTCAGCAATCGTCAAAAAGCTCGTGGACTGCTGCAAGGAGTGGTAGCATGATCAAATGGGTTAAAGAGAAGCTTATCGCAATGACCGGCAGTGTTTCTGGAGCCGCCAGCATACTCGGTTCTTGGCAAATATGCCACAATGCCTGCCTGGGCCTTATTGTACTATTGGGCATTCTGGGCATCACTGTTACCGGCATGCCGTTGCTGTTCCTTACGAAGATAGCCATCCCGATATGGCTTATTGCCGTTGGATTGCTGTTGGTTACCATATACCTGTACACCAAGAAGAAATGCATCTCCAATCGGTTATTGCTGTTCAATTCAGGCCTGATCATAGCTGGGGTGCCGTTCCAGCCGCTGCAGCGATTCTCTCTTTTTTTCTGGATTGTTGGCGGCATCATTGCAGTTGCCGGCATGGTGCTCTTTATCCAGGACAAGCGGCACGCGAAGAGGTGCGAGCATGAAAAAAATTGATCTCCTGATGTACGGCGGATTGGTGATTATTGCAGGCGTTCTTATCTATGTTGTTGCCGGTCTTTTTCCGGATCAGCCAGCGGCAGGCGCGGCAGCAGTGAATGGCAATGAAGCAGTACTCTCTGCTGGAAATGCATTCTCTCCGATCATCACCGGCACCACTGATTCTGGCGATGTCGCGATAGAGCTTTCGCCGGCGCTGGACGCGGGAAAACTCGCCGTACAGTTCGCCGCAAACACCCATTCTGTCGATTTAAGCGCATTTGATCTTCAGGAGATGACCACTCTGCAGGTGAACGGAAAATTGATAAAGCCGATTTCTGTACCCTCCTTAAGCGGGCATCATGTATCAGGGACGCTCCTATTTGACACTGGCGGAGAGCAAGTGAATGCATTTACTATCACGATCAACGGAGTACCTCTCATTGAAGAGCGGGTATTTTCCTGGAAGAGGTGAACCATGGCAAAAGAGTGGAATGAGCTTGCATTAGGGTATGCTGGCGCGGTTGTCGGGGCAGGATGCGTGCTCATCTTGAGCATCATCAGCCCATGGGGCATGTACACTGGGGCAATGCAGCTGATGCGCCAGCGCCACATGTTCTGGTCCCTTGGATTTGGAGGAACGCTTGCCGGGCTGGTTGAGGCTGCAGTGCTGGGCTTTATTGCAGGATATGCAGTGGCATGGCTGTATAACAAATTCAATAGGTAGGATATCCCTTAATACACATCGCGTTTGGGTTTTACAGGTGCTGTCAAATGGGCGGGAAAATTATTTCCCTTGCGCCGCCGGTGGCGGTGTGTCAAAAATTGAAGATTTTTGAGCATACTCGGAAATGCCATACATTTCCGATACGACGCCCTCGCTGCGCTCGGGCTGCTCGGGTTTCCCGAAGGGAGCAACCCCTCCCTCGCCGCACGCCACGGCTGCGCAGATGGGGTGGGGGATGCCCCATCCGGGGTGCCCCATAGCGAGCGGAGCGAGCGTCTGCCGCCGCAGTGGTGGCGTGCGGCGAGGTACACCCAATTTGACTTTGCGTTTAGAGTGTATTCCGCAGTGACATATGTCACCACCCTTAAAATTCAGCGTGTTTTGCTGAATTT
>JACQNA010000023.1 GCA_016203335.1 Candidatus Woesearchaeota archaeon | reverse complement strand
TTATATTACGGTTATTACCTTTATAAAATTTTCCTTTGCGACAAATGATATCTTTATTGCTCTGTTATTCACTTCGCCCTCTGCAATCTTCCTTCCCTCAAATGATTTTTTTGTATATCTTGGGTATGTCAAAACGTGCTCAACTTCCCATTCAGTAATGCCTCTTTCCTTCATTCGCTTTTGTGCATGGTCTGAATAGATGATATCCATTATCGTTTATCATCTTTTCGCGTATTTATAATAGTATCGAGTTAGTGCTGTTTATGCTATCTGGCTTAGATAATCCTCACCCGCGGAAACGGCACGATAAACCTTCCACCGGTACCCAGATACTCCTGCTCCTTTTCCATAATCTCTTTGATGTGGTTCCAGGCAAAGACAACAGCGTAATCCGGATGATCGCTTCTGAAGTGCTCCGGAGAGACAACCGGGATGTGCATGCCCGGGGTGTAGAGCCCCTGCTTCTCCGGGGTGCTGTCAGCGACATATTCGATAATGTCCGGCGTGAGTTTGCAGTAATTGGTGACTATCGTTCCCTTGGAGGCTGCGGCATAACCAGCTATCCGCTTGCCCTGGGATTTCAGCTGCCTGAGGAGCGCAATCAGCTCCCTTCTGCTGGCATCTGCCCTGCTGGCAAATGTGCGGTAGGCGTCAAAGGAAGCAAGCCCCTGCTGCTCTTCCTGGTAGAGGAGTTCGGCAAGCCTGGGGGAGATGGGGATGCTGATGTTCTGCCTGCGCTTGATATAAAACCGCATGGAGCCGCCATGCACCTCCTGCTGCCTTGCATCAAAGAGCACCATGCCGTGGCGCTGCACCAGGGAAGCGATGGCGTGGGCTGTAAAATAGTAGATGTGCTCGTCATAGAACTGGTCATAGGTGTTGTTCTGCAGAATGAGGGGGAGATAGGGGTCCTCAAAGACAAAGATGCCGTCATCCTCAAGCAGGATATTGATGCAGCGCATGACTGCATTGAGGTCAGCGATGTTGAGAATGACATTTGAGGAAAGGATTGCCCGTGCTTTTCCTTTGGTGCGGACAATCTGCTCTGCAAGCTGCTCGGTGAAGAACTCGGTAAGGGTTTCGATTCCCTTACCCCTGGCGATTTCCGCAACATTATGCGCGGGCTCGATTCCCAGCACCCGGTATTTCTGCCGGTCAAATGCCTGCAGGGTGATACCGTCATTGCTGCCGACATCAAGGACCAGGGAATCTGGTTTGAGAAAGCCGGTGATTTCTGCTGCAAACTCGCTGAAGTGCTGCGCCATATGGGATGAAGTGGATGAGAAGAACAGGTAATTGCGCTTCTGCTGCTGGTCCGGCCGGAGGTACATCTCGTATGGAATAACAGTAAGCAGCTGCACCATGTGGCAGCCAGGGCAATAGCCTGCCTCAAGATGGTAGAAGAACTCCGGCTTGAGGAGATCCTCGCCTGAAAGAAAGGCATTGGCGATCGGCATCCTGCCCAAGGAGAGGAAGGCGAATAAGGGAGTGCTGCAGATCTTGCATCGGTTGGAGGTCGCTGGGGGCTGCATACTCTAGGGATGGGAGGGAATGTTTATAAGGATTATTGGGGTAGGGTATGGTGATGCGGTGCTCGGATAATTTAAATATGATGTCCCATTCTCCTGCCCTATGAGCATCGCTGATGTCCAGGTTAAGAAACTCGCGGTTCACCGCGACGGCCGCGGCTATCTCTTTGAGGGATTGCGCGCGGACGACGGGCTGTTCAGCGGGAAATATGGGCAATGCCTGATTTCAGTGCTGAATTCTGGCGTCATCAAGGGGCTGCACCGGCACCAGAAGCAGACGGATTTTACCTTATGCGCGAAAGGGAAGGTGCTGTATGTGGCGACTGATGGCACAAGGGCGAGGAAATTTCTCCTGGATGGGGCAGATCCTATGCTCCTCAAGATCCCTCCCGGAGTATGGCACGGCTACCAGGCAATAGAGGGGGAGGCGCTGCTCGTGCATAACATGGATTCGGTGTATGACCCTGCAGATACAGAAGTAATGGATCCGCATGCGTTCGGCAATCTCTGGCACCTGCATGGCGTGGAGAATGTTTAAATAATGCAGTGCTGTTTCCTTCTCTATGGATGCGCTCAAGACCATCGCGAAGGGAGCAGG
>JACQNA010000017.1 GCA_016203335.1 Candidatus Woesearchaeota archaeon | reverse complement strand
TTCTAATCAATAACATAATAATCGTATCGCACCATAAACGGATGCGGGTCTACGGGCTCGCAGAATCGGACAACAGTTCTTGCATCCTGGCAGCTGTTGCTGTCGGTAAACGTCGCTGTCTGGGTGCCGGTGCAGGCTGACCAGGAACTGCGCTGGAAATGAGGGAAACAGCTTGGAGATTTTATGAGATATACCGACCAGGAATGCGCGTCGCTGAATGCACCATCAGAGATAGTTACTGAAATGTTATAGTTCTCTGAATTGCGGTTATCGGAAATGCTACCATTAAAAGTAAGATTACTTGTGGTCGTATATGCCGAAAAAAGGAACGTGACCTTGTCTCCGCCAGCAGCCTCCCCTGCTTCAACTTCGATAGTATCAGTCACGGAGATGGTGCTGCTGTCAGAAAGCGCATCGCTCTGGTTTTTGGCTATCCAACCAGTTGCTTCCGAATTCACGATGAACTTTGCTACTGTTGCGGCAGGGGTTATTGCTGCAGCAGTTATCTCGTAGGATCTTCCATCAAGCACATACGTTTTCGTTTCGCCCTCCCAGAGGGTATCTTCAACAGTAATGCGATTTGATCCCACCAAGAGTATCGAATTATTGCTCTGCCAAGTAATGGTTAGCAGCTCATTGTTGAAATGGGTATAGTTGATGGCGAAGCGCTGATGCTGGTGTTCTGCAATATCTACGGTATTTGATACGGGGAAAACCGCAGTTATGTTCGGCTTTAAGGAGTCCAGAGCAGCCTGAATGCTAATCCTCGGAAAAACCAGATTATTTCTGGTATCCGTGAGGTTGATCCCCGTTGTTTTGAGCACTCTTTGTACCTCTGCGGGCATGAGGATCTTGTGTGCATTTTTCATCCGGAATTGCTGTAGCAGCGCAACCGCTCCTGCAACATGAGGCGCTGCCATGCTGGTGCCGGATTTGTCCCCAAATGACGTGCCTAAGACAGTGGATCGAATGCTCACACCGGGCGCAAGAAGATCCAGCAGGCTGCCTGAGTTGGAGAACGTCGGAATATTGTCGCTATCATTCACTGCGCCAACCGCAATTGCCGCAGAGACGCAGGCCGGCGAGGATATTCCTGTGCTGCTGAAGGAGTTGCCTGATGCTACCACCACTGAAATGTTTGCTGCAGTCGCATTTGTGATTGCCTGGCCGATAGGGGTATGGTCACAGGCGCTGCTATTTGTAAACACATCCAGGGTGCCGAGGCTCATGCTGATGGCTGAGATATTCAATGCAGCCCTCTGCTCCATGCAGTAGGCAATTCCCCTGATGATGTCTGAATCGTAGCAGCCGGCATTGCAGACGCGGAGAGCGACAATCCTTGCTCCAGGCGCAACCCCTGTATATGTGCTGTCCGATGATGCAATAATCCCGGCAACATGCGTGCCGTGGCTGTCCGTATCTGCTGGATCAGTGTCATTGTTGGCAAAATCATACCCTGCAACCACCCTGCATCCCGGGCCAAAGCAGCCCCCTAATGCCGGATGGCTGTAATTGATGCCGGTATCCAGGATGCAGACTGCCTGGCCTGCTCCGGTGATTCCCTGGCTGTGGGCAACATCAGCGCGGATATGGGGGACAGAAACGTCAAGCAGCGGATAGTTGAGCTTGTCCTCATAGATGCCGATGACTTCGGGATTGTCCTGAAGCGCTTCGAGCTCTGCTGGGGTAATGGTCGCGGCAACAGCATTCACCAGAGGAAGGGGCTCGCTTTCGGCAAGGGGTAGCTCAGCATTATCTTCTGTTATGATAATCACGCGGGAAGTGTCTTCCGCGGCGAGCTGCTCAAGGACAGCAGGCTCGACTATGGCTTCTTCTGCAATTATTACGGGAAGTATGCAGAGAAAGACTATCACCGGAACGATGAAACGCATGGAAGGTGGCAATCTTACCCAGTTTAAAAGAATTGCGGGAGAGGAATGGATACATTGCCAAATCTTTATAAACAGCAAAATACTTCAGGCGGCTATGAGAGTCCTCCTGATTTACCCCAACATCATCGAGTCGCCGAAGGAGATTTCCTATGGCTTGGCGTCAGTCAGCGCTATCCTCAAGCAGGACGGGCATGAAGTTGGCTTGATTGACACCACATTCGGCGGAAGAAGCGATGCTGAGATACTGCAGCAGGCTGACCGGTTTCATCCGGAAATGGTCTGCCTGAGCTGCGCCACCAATGATTTTACCTTTGGGGTACACATTGTTGACCTGATCCGGGAGAAATATCCCCATGTTCCGGTCATTGCCGGCGGAATCCATCCTACTGTCGCCCC
>JACQNA010000016.1 GCA_016203335.1 Candidatus Woesearchaeota archaeon | reverse complement strand
ATATGTCACTTCGCTACACAGACTTTGCGTTTAGAGAAACCTTTATAAACAAACCTCTATTTTCTATCCTATCTATTCCATTACTGAAAAGGGGCAACATATGGACAAGCGGATTGATATCGAGCGCCTGAAGCAGGAGCAGCTGCGCCTTGCCAAAGAAGTGATAACTGCAGACACCTTCAAGGGCTATGAGACTGTTGCCGGCATTGACCATGCGTACTTCAGCGGCAAGATCCTTGCTGCCATTGTGGTGATTGATACATCAGGCAAGATTCTTGAGAGAAAATACACAGTCAAAGATGATACCTTTCCCTATATTCCCGGCTTCCTCAGCTACAAGGAGGGCCCGGTGATGGCAGAGGCATTCTCTTATCTGGACCACAAGCCGGATATCCTCATCATTGCAGGCAACGGCATCCTCCACCCGAGAAGATTTGGCATTGCCACCCATATCGGCCTGCTGACCGATACTCCCGCCATTGGCGTTGCCAAGAAGCTGCTGCTCGGCAGGGAAAAGGGCAATGAGGTTGAGGTGGATAACGAAGTCCGCGCGATTAAATTCCAGAGCAGGGAGCATGCCAAGCCGGTCTACATCTCGCCGGGGCATAAGATTTCCCTCAAGACCTCAGTACGGATAGTCAAGGAACTGACCAAGGGTGCAAAGCTGCCCCTTCCCCTGAAGCTTGCGCACCAGTATGCCAATAAGATACGGGATCAGCTGGTGCAGGAAGAGCAAGTAACAGAGGCTGCGCCAGCACAATAATGTTCGCTGCCCCTAGGAAAATGCAAAACAAGATCATGTCAGTCATTCTGAATCTCATCCCTCTTCTGCTCATGATTGCTGCTATTCCGCTGTTCCAGAATGATTATATTCTCACCATGGCGTATGCGCTTATCATTGCCTTCTCTTTCCTGATAAGATATGAGCAGAGGGATGCTTTCTTTTTTATTTTCGGCTTCATCATCATGACGCTGGCGGAATACCTGTTTGTGAGCACTGGTGTTGAGACATTTGTAAGAAATACGCTTTTTGGCGTTATGCCCGTGTGGCTGCCTTTCTTATGGGGATATGCCTTTGTTGCCATGAAGAGAACGATAGCTCTCCTCAGCAGATAGGATTAGGTTCAACAGGAGGCGGTGCAACAAATGCCGGCGGAGTGATTATCATCATGCTTTTTTCAGAAAAATAAGAATAAATAAAAATGTGACGGGCAGGCGTATTCCAGCCCGCCCGAGTGAGCTATCCTCTGGCTGCAGTATTCGCCTCTTTTTCCCTTTTGTGCAGGCCAAAGCATAGGTGAATGGGTGCTCCTTATTGCAGTTTGAGGGGTGGTTAAGAAGAAGAGTATGCAATAAGGAGCGGGAATGGAACAGAAAGCAAGCGTTGCTTGCTCTCACCTCTTTTTATTTCTTCTTGATATTCAGGTGCTGGTGCAGCTCCTTGCGCCACATGATGCCGATGCGCACCATCTCTTTCTCGAAGGTGTCGCTGAGCCGGTACGTCTTCTTGTACAGGTCATAGTCAATGATGCCCATGCTCTTGAACGGCGTCAGGATCCGGTCATAAAACTGGCGCTTGTTGTACGATATCCGCACCTTTTTGCCGATATAGGGGGGTTCATGAATCTCCGCAATGAGGTTGCCCTCATGGAGCTTGGTGGCGAACAGAGACATCTCTGTCTTGTTCACCTCTCCGTCTTTCTCTTTCATCGCCTCGATGAGCAGCTTTCCGACAATCTTCTGCTGCTTCGTCGCGAAGATGACATCGAAGATGTCATCCGGCATGTTAAAGCGGTCAAATAAAATAACCATGCGCTTCTGGAATCTAATAATCGAGCTAGTATATAAATGTTTCCTTTTAGGGAATTAGTATAGTATTTTGTATATTAACTGAGGGCAAGGAATCGCCGGATTTCTGCGGCATAGTCCGTCGTCACCTTCACCCCCCACTCCCTCGGAAAGCAGCGGAAATAGCTCGGCATCGTGTAGCGCCTGTCCAGAAACGCGAGCACCCCCTTGTCTGTCTCGCTCCGGATGCACCTGCCGGCATTCTGCAATGCCTTGCTCAGCGCAGGCAGCACATATCCGTACTCCCATCCCTTGGAGAACTTCTGGTCGTAATACGCGATGAGCTGCTGCGTTTCCAAATCCGGCTTATGCAACGGAATTCCGACGACAATGACGCATTTGAGCAGGTCGCCAGGTAAGTCAATCCCCTCCCCGAAGCTGCCTGCAGCAACACCGAGAAGCAGCGCCCCTCCATCCTTCTCCTCCTTAAACCGCTCGAGCAGCGCATGCTTCTCCTCTTTCCGGTGCCTCTGCTCCTCAAGAAATATCGGCTGCTCCACCTTTCCCCGCAGAAACTGATGCACCTCGTTGCGCAGCTCATACGACGGAAAGAATATTGCAGTATTTCCCCGCACCGCCTGGAACATCCTGCTGCAGATCTCTGCAATCCGGAGGTATTCCTGATGGTTCCGCTCAGCGTACTTTGTCGTGACTGATGGTATGATCATCGCCAGCCTGTTCTGCCGGGGGAACGGGCTGGGAAATTCCCGCTCTACTGCCTGGGAAAATCCCAGGATATCGCGGAACATGGAGGTCGGCGCCAGTGTCCCGGACATGAGGATGGTGGCATATGCCTCAGC
Organism: Candidatus Woesearchaeota archaeon; assembly: GCA_016203335.1. Taxonomy (GTDB): domain Archaea; phylum Nanobdellota; class Nanobdellia; order Woesearchaeales; family JACQNA01; genus JACQNA01. The sequence goes on along the minus strand of JACQNA010000016.1, from coordinate 4,583 downwards.
AATCACTTCCGCAGCGACCGTGCTCGGATCCATGCAGCGGTAGCTTAATTCTGCCGCTCCTTTCTGGGCGGAAAGGATTCGCGCAAATCCCGCATCCGGCCCCTGCCATGCCTCCAGGAAATCAGCAACTGCCCCGGTGCTGCTTTTCTTCTGCTGCTCGCGGATCTCTTCTCCTGCTAACGCAAGGCTGCCCACGAGCTGCTCATAAGGGGTTATGGTGTTGAGGTATGCAGCGACCTCCTCTTTCCGCACCAGCCGCTCCCCCTCCTGCATCTTTCCGGTAATCTCATTCAGCATGTCCTGGGCATAGCTCAGCTGCTCAACAGCCTCCGGAAATCCGAAGCGCTTCGCCTCCTGCACCGCTCTCCTGATTCCCTGGCTGGACAGCCGTGCAGTCATCAGCTCCCGGATCCTGCCCGGAAGATTATGCCCCTCATCAACAATGATGATGCTCTTCCCCAGATCCTTCCCCAGCTTTTTCAGGAATCCTGGCCGGATCCCCGGGTGGAACAGGTAATAATAATCAGCGACAACCACCTCTGCCTTCTTGGCAACCTGCATCGCAATCTCATAGCTGCACAGTTTTCTCTCCTTTGCCGATGCAAACACCTCATGGTAGTGCCCGGGTGCCTCCTTCAGCTCCGCGATCAGCTGCTGGGCAGCAGCGCTCACCTTGCTCCCCTTCCACACTTCCTCATAAAACGAGCATTCCTTTTTCTCGCGCACCGCCCTGCAGTACTCGTGGAACTCCCCGGTGTACATGCGCTCCACTCCCTCCTGGCAGCACATCCACTTCTTCCCGATCAGGTCAGCAACGGCAAAGGGAATCTGGTACTGCTTCCGGATCCGCTGCAGGGTGTCAATGGCGATGGCGTGCTGCGTGTGCCTGCTGGTCAGGAAAAAGACCGTGCCTTTCTGCTTCAGCGCAAAATCCAGCGCAGGTGACAGGGTTGCCGCTGTCTTTCCCATGCCCGTGGGTGCATGCACCACCAGGTTCTGCTTCTGCCGCAGGCAATCCGCAACCTGCTGCACCAGCTCCTGCTGGACCTCCCGGAAGCGGGGATAGGGGAAGAGAACATCCTGCGGCTGCATAGCAGGGCAATCATTGCATCCTATTTAAGTTTTACCACTCTCATTTTACAATTCTCCAGCATATATAATCAAAACATTTAAATATCTCTTTGAATATATCGCAGTATATACTTACAAAAAAAGAGAGTATCATCTTTTACCAGCGATTGGGGGTTTACGACATGTTGGTCAACCAGAAAAAAATATTTAGCGTCTTTTTCAGGGAGAAGCCTGCTCTCATGCTGACTGGCCTCTTCAATGCCAAGAATGATGTGTATGCATCTTCGCTGGCAAAGCAGATTGACTGCACCTATTCGCATGTGGTCAAGATCCTTCAGGAGATGGAGAAATCCGGATTGGTGAATTTTGAGAAGCAGGGCAGGTTAAAGCTGCTCACCCTCACCAGGAAGGGATCGGACATCGCCTCCCATATCGAGGGGATAAAGATAAAGCTCTGATTCGTTCTTCTTTTTTCTTTATTTTTCTCTTATATTCTCTCCTTCAGGAAAGAATATGCTGAACACATACTCATCCTTCCCGGTATAATAATGCTCTTTGAGTGTCGTCTCATGCCGGAACCCCACTTTTCGGTAGAATGCCTGTGCGCGCTCGTTGTCTGCATGGGTAAGCAGGTATAATTTCCGCAGCGCCGAGCCATTTTTCTTGTAGGCTTCTTTTGCATACGCAACCAGCGCATCAAACAGCGCGACTGCAATTCCCTTTCCCCTTCCCTCAGGCAGCACCGCAATCCGGTCCAGCTCCGCAAGCCCGTGCTTGAAGAGCCCGTGCACAATCAGCGTCACGATGCCGATGATCCTGCCGTTCTCCTCGGCAACAATATACTGGTGCCCCTTTCGCACCTCATCACGGAACACCGCAGCGCCCTCAGAAATATCTGCGATATTATAGCAGGCGTGCAAGACAGCGGCGACCTGTTCCGCATCTCCTGGCAACGCCTCCCGGATGGCCATGCAGAAAGAAAACAGCGCTTGCTATATAAATTATTCGACAGTGACCGACTTCGCCAGGTTCCTCGGCTGGTCGATCGCGCATCCGCGCAAATCAGCGATGTAATACGCAAGGAGCTGCAGCGGAATCACATTCACCAATGGGGTTAATTCATACTCCACATCAGGCACATGGATGACGAAGTCCGCTTTCTGGCTCATCAGCTTGTCCCCTGCGGTGGCGATCGCAATCACCTTTCCCTTCCGCGAGCGCACCTCCTCGATATTGCTGATGATCTTCTCGTATGCCCCGCCCCTGTTCGCGATGAAAATCACCGGCATGTTTTCATCAATCAGCGCAATGGGGCCATGCTTCATCTCTGCAGCAGGATAGCCCTCGGCGTGGATGTAGCTGATCTCCTTGAGCTTTAATGCCCCCTCCAGCGCAACCGGGAAATTCACCCCGCGCCCCAGATAATAATAATTCGGATAGGCATGGAACTTCTCTGCAATCTTCTGGATGGCGCTGATGAATGCAGTATCCGCAAGCATCTTCCGGATAACCTCGGGGATGTTCTGCAGCTGCCGCATGCCTGGCCGCGGCACTGGCTTACTCCTGAGCTGCGCCAGGTAAAATGCGAGCAGGAACAATGCGGCAAGCTGCCCGGTGAATGCCTTGGTGCTCGCCACCCCGATCTCCGGCCCGGCGTGGATGTAGATCCCCCCATGCACATCCCGCGCGATGCTGCTTCCCACCACATTGACAATGCCCAGGACAGTTGCTCCTTTTCGCTTCGCCTCCTTCACCGCAGCCAGCGTGTCAGCAGTTTCCCCGCTCTGGCTGATCACCACGACCAGGTCACGGGCAGTGAGCAGGGGATCCCGGTAGCGGAACTCAGAGGCATAATCAACCTCAGTCACTATCCCTGCGTATTTCTCGATGATATGCTTCCCCACCAGCCCGGCATGCCAGCTCGTGCCGCAGGCAGTTATCATAATCCGCTGCACTCGCGCCAGGAATTCCCGCGGAATCCCGCTCAGGCTCAGTCGGACATCCTTGTCCAGCCTTCCCCGCAAGGTATTCTGCAGCGACTCCGGCTGCTCCATGATCTCCTTCATCATGAAGTGCTTGTACCCCTTCTTCTCAATCTCCTGCACATCCCAGGCAAGCGTGCTCACCTCTTTCTCCTTCACCCCTTTCTTCAGGTCAAACACATGATAACTGCGCGGGGTGATCTGCGCAAGCTCCCCATCATCCAGATAGACTACCTTCTTGGTATGCTCAACAACAGCAGACGCATCAGAGCTGACAAAGAATTCCTCTGTGCCGATGCCGAGCACCAGGGGGCTGCCGTTCCGCGCGGCAATCAGCTCCTCATGATGCGCATGCAGCACCGCAATCCCATACGTCCCTTCCACCCCCTTCAGCGCCTTCCGCACTGCATCAAGGATATTCCCCTGGTAGAAGCTTTCGATCAGGTGCGCAATAACTTCAGTATCTGTATCCGAGGAAAAGCGGTGCCCCTTCTCCTCCAGGAGCTCCCGCAGCCCGCTGAAATTCTCAATGATCCCGTTGTGCACGACAGCTATCTTGCCGTCGCAGCTCAGGTGGGGATGCGCATTCCTGTCTGAGGGGATGCCGTGCGTGCTCCACCTGGTGTGCGCAATGCCCAGGGTGCCGGGCAGCGCTGCCGGAGCAAACTGGTGCGCAATCTCGCTGACCTTGCCTTTTTTCTTGGCGACAAACACCCTGCCGCCGGAGAGCGTCGCAATGCCCACGCTGTCATACCCCCTATATTCCAGCCGCCTGATGCCTTCCATTAGGATAGGCTGCGCTACCCTCCTCCCGCAATACCCGAAGATGCCGCACATGCACGCTTTCCATTTCTCGGTGTATATAAATATTGTGCAGGTAAAATGAATTATTTCAGGTTATGCGCGGTCTTGTTGCGCCGCACGCCATTGCGGCGGCTGGACGGTCATGCTCGCTCCGCTCGCATGCCTACGAGCCACCCCGAAGGGGGCATCCCCCGGCTCGTCCAGCGCCGGCGTGGCGTGCGGCGAGGGGTATCCCCGAGCAAGGCTGAGCGTAGCGAAGCCGTCGCACCGGTTTTGGCTTTGCCAAACACCGCCGAACGACCGCAGCGAGTTCGTGCGCCACTGCCGGCGCTCAGGACTCTACTATTTTAAGGAATGAGAAGATATTACTTCTTTCTGAAAACCCAGAACCACCTCTTTTGGTTTGTTCTGGGTGAAACCCTCTCGCACAAGGCAAGAGGATTCTTTCATCACCCTTTTTCAGCAGTGAGCGCAGGCTGCTTTTTATAGACACAGCCAGATAAGATATATAGGTGCAGATATGCACGATTCTTTTGCGTATCTTGGGAAGTAAATGTTTCGCAGGAGAGTGCGACATACCGGCTTCCCTGAAAATGTAGTTGCCGTCAATTTTGCGAGGCTCTTCAAGATATAGACGTAAAACCGACAAGGGGGATGTCCCTTACGTGGAATGTCGGTCAACACTGTCATTTTCGCAGCCGAGCCGACGGCAACCTCGAAGAGATT
>JACQNA010000031.1 GCA_016203335.1 Candidatus Woesearchaeota archaeon | reverse complement strand
TCCCTGAAAATCTCTTCGAGGTTGCCGTCGGCTCGGCTGCGAAGATGACAGTGTTAACCGACATTCCCCGTAAGGGGTGCGGTCACTCGCTTCGCTCGTTCCGCAGTATCGGAAATCCACAGATTTCCGAACCATCCCCCTTGTCGGTTTTATGTCTATATCTTGAAGAGCCTCGCAAACTGACGGCAACTATATTTTCAGGGAAGCCGCGGCTTTGGCAAGGCTTAAATATGGGTTGCTGCTGATTCCCCTGATGGCAAAATCAAAAAGAGCCCGGCGCCATTCGCCAAAATATGTTGAGCCGACAACAAAAGGTCGCTGCCCCTACTGCCATAAGCCGGTGCAGTCGATCGAGCACCACATCCATGATAAGCATATCGGGGAGAAAATCTTAAGGGGATAGGCGTTGCGTGAAGGTGCGCTACTACGAGTTTCGCTCTGGCTCAACCCGCAGGGTTCTTGGCTACCCGAGCACTAAAGTTTAGGGTTGCGGCGTTTCCGAAGAATGAGGTAGCTGCTTGTGCAGTATGCGCTTTGTTCCCTCCGAATCACGTAGATAAGCAATGATTATAGCAAACATATCTGTTAAAAGATCACCTACTCGTTTACGTAATCTTTCTCCTACAAGATCAGTAAGATACCTACCTTCCATGTCCTCCTTATTTGGTGTCCTGTTGTATCTAAACAGAAACCCATGTGTCCTAGTTGGTACAATTTGGATGTGTGTTATGGTATTTGACTCAAAAGGGTGTGTTGCGTTTATCCAGAATTGTCCGGTGGTGCAGTCATTGTCTACTACTTTATGACTCAGGATGGCTTGTGAATTTGGCATCACCATATAAAAGGGCACATTCTGGCCAAAATGTGCATGCGCGTTTGTATAAGGAGCTATATTTATCTGCTTGATAATATCATTTACGGAAGCAGATGTGCCCTGATAATCTGTCAACACTCCTCTCGCTCTTGACGGCCCAAACACTATAACATAATTTTCAGCAGGTGAGCCCCAAAGATCACAGGTACCATACGGAACTGCAACAGAATACCCTACACGAGCAAGGAAACGAGATGGCTTCTTCCTGCCTTGTGCAGCATCGCCTATTGTTATCCGGATAACGGAAAAACGTAATGAATCGCAAACATTATAGTTATCATGATGCATATCCACCGCCACATAGCCGGGATCTGTTAAGAACACAGGCTTATCCTTAAGCGCTGCGCGCTTCCTGCCATGTTGTATAGGATGCGGGAGAGAGATACGGGCAGTTGATTGCTCTAATTTAAAATCACTTATAGAAAAATGAACACGCTTCAGAGCATCAGAGACTACATGGTCTATACCCTCATGTGCCCTATTGGTAATTCGGTTATATGTTTCGTGTGTTTCTGCGCGCAATATTTTTTCTGCATGACCAAGATAATCACAGATGTTCTGGACGCTACCTTGGGGGACATCGCCAAGCTGCATTATCTGAATGGTCTGTCCTGGTACATGCTCGCCTACAATGGTAAGTACCACATCTAATGTATATGCTTTATTAGCGCTTCCTCTAACATCAATAATCTGGTTAGTGTGTAATAGAGCACCTTGACCGGCATATATTACCGGGCAATATAACCCTTCCGACATAGGCAGGACATGCGGGTCTTCTGGCATTTGTTTCCTTTAGGGGTATGTATATAAATAGTTTTCTTTGCTTGATTGTGTAGTATTGTCTTTGATAGATTGGCTTGTATAAATGTTTCTTTGGTCTGTCCTCTTGGTTTTTGGCGCCTTCCGCAAGAGCAATATTTAAATAGAGGGCATCCCTGGTTATTGCTGTGAAGCGAAAAAAGAGGGGCTCGCAGAAGCAGAGGCAGGCATACCGCCTTGCGACGATAGTGGCGACTGGCGCTGCGATAGTTTCCCTCATCTTCTTTATGCTGGAGCAATATCCGGTTGAATTCCCGTTCTTCTGGCAGTACCTGGTGATGATCATGTTCACGCTGCTGGGGATCATATTTATCATTGCAATTATCGAGGATTTGCAGGGGAAGCGCGGGAAACAGGAAGCAGAGGGGTGGCGGAAGGAGCGCATGCTGCTCAAGGCAAGGCTCCAGGCGATGGAGGTAGGGGCGCGGGAGGATGTCCAGGCGCTGCGGATTGCTGACGGGCTGCTGGCAAAGCTGCCTGATGCAGAGATTGAGCGGTTTGCAGGCTCGCGGGAGTTTAGGTTATATAAGAGAGTGATGGAGAAGCACCGGATTACGTAAGGGATGGATTTATGGGATTGCTCAAGAGGGTAGCGGAACTGCGGAAACAGAAAGAGAAGGCAAGGCTGCTTGCGGAGAAGTTAAGGAAGAAAGCTGCTGAGCAGGCCAGGAAGAAACAGGCTGCAGAGAAGAACGCAAAACAGAAGAAATCTGCGCTCAGCGCCCTGCTTGCCCGGCTCTGGGGGAAGAAAATGGCGAAAAGGGCTGCGCAGCCTGCCCTCGCTGCACCACAAAAGCCACAGAAGGCTCCTGCAGAAAAAGGCGCTCCTGCTCCTATTGATGCTGCCAGGCAGCGGTTCTTCATGAAGCTGATGCTGAACAGCGTGTTCACGATCATTGTGCTCAGCATTATCCTTGCGGTGGTGCTGCGGAAAAGGCATATTGCACTCGGCGTCTGGTACTGGGTTCTTGCCGGGCTGATCACCGCCACCATCATACTTGTTATCTTCTATCTGAAAAGCGGGAAGCAGGTGGTGCAGCGGGTGAAGAGGATATTTGCTCCGCCTGCTGCTGCAAAAAAGGAGTACCAGACTGACCTGGATAAGCTGTATGAGATGGTGCAGCAGAAGCAGAGCGTGAGGCTGGGCGAGGTCATGAAGATGTTCTCGATCGACCGGAAGAAGGGTGAGGAGTGGGCAGCTATTTTAGAGGACAGTGGCCTGATTAGCATCCACTATCCTGCATTCGGCGATCCTGAGCTCAGGGTGAAGGAGCATGGCTGAGAGCATCGAGAAGTATGCGGTGCAGAGCGATGCCCTGAAGATAGAGGTAGTGATTAGCCAGGAGCAGGGGGCATTGCCCGGCTACCGCATCATCGTGCCGGAATGGGCGCCCGCAACTCAGGCGCTTATCAATGACATCCGCAGGCACCTGATCACCGAGATCCAGGTGAGCGGGCAGGAGATCCTGGACCCCAAGGTCGTGCTGAAGCTCAAGGAGAAATTCAAGGAGAAGAGCACGCAGCTCATCACTGAGAAGCTTCCGCATATCAATGAGTCCACCCGGGACTATCTGGTAGGAACGCTGCTCCATGAGATGCTCGGCCTGGGCAAGATCGAGTTCCTGCTGACTGATCCTTATCTGGAGGAGATCATCGTCAATTCTGCTGATGAGCCGGTGCGGGTATACCACAAGAAATACGGCTGGCTGCTCACCAATATCAGCGTGGCGAGCGAGTCCCAGCTGCAGAACTATGCGAGCATCATCGCACGCAGGGTGGGCAGGCAGATCACTACCCTGACGCCGCTGCTGGACGCGCATCTTGTCACCGGCGACCGGGCAAACGCGGTCCTCTACCCGATTGCGACAAAGGGAAGCTCGCTCACGATCCGGAAGTTTGCCGGCGATCCCTGGACAGTGACTGATTTCATCAAGAACAATACCTGCAGCGCGGAGCTCTTCAGCCTCATCTGGATGGCGCTCCAGTATGAGATGTCCGTGCTGGTTTCCGGCGGAACAGGCTCGGGAAAGACCTCTTTTTTGAATGTCTGCATGCCGTTTATCCCGCCGAACCAGCGCATCATCTCGATTGAGGACACGAGAGAGCTGCAGCTTCCGGAATTCCTGTATTGGACGCCCCTGATCACCCGGCTGCCGAATCCTGAGGGCAAGGGCGAGGTCACGATGCTGGATTTGCTGGTGAACGCGCTCCGTATGCGGCCTGACCGGGTGGTGCTGGGCGAGGTGAGGAGAGGGAGGGATGCAGAGGTGGCGTTCGAGGCCATGCATACCGGACATAGCGTCTATGCGACCGTGCATGCAGACACGATCCAGCAGACCATCCAGCGCCTGATCTATCCGCCCATCAATATCGCGCCGAACCTGCTGGATGCTGTTGGCCTGAACATCGTGCTGTTCCGCGACCGGCGGAAGGGAATCAGAAGGGTGTACCAGATTGGAGAGTTCATCGTAAGCGAGGAGCAGGGCAAAGTCTCGGTCAAGCCGAATATCCTGTACCGGTGGAAGCCGGGAACAGACACTATTGTTGCGCATGATACTGCTCTCAAGCTGTTTGAGCGGCTGAGCAGGGATACGGGAATGAGCCAGAAGGAGATTGCTGATGATCTTGCGGAGCGGAAAAGGATATTGGAGCATCTGGTGAAGAAGAATATACGGAGCGTGCACGAGATCGGCAAGGTCATGAACGACTATTACCTGGACCCGGGGAGCGTACGGGCGCACATAAAGGGGAAATAACGGAGAAACGAGCATGAACATCCCTTATGCATTCCTTCCCTGGAGCATCCTGCAGAAGGGCGCGGGCTATTTTACCTGGGCAGCAGAGATTGTCCGGCCATTCTTTTTTGATCTGGAGCTGAACCTGGAGCAGGCGAACATGAAGATCAAGGCGCGGGAATACATTGCGGTTGTGCTCTGCTCCAGCCTGCTCTCATTTGTCATGCTGGCTGCTGTTTCCGGATTTGTGCTCTTCAGCTTCCATGCCCGGCTCTGGCTGCCCATTGCATTGGGTGGTTCCGGGGTACTGGCGCTCTACTTCTTTTTCCAGGGGATACTTTATCCTAAAGTGCAGATCATGCGGCGGGTGCGCGACCTGGAGCGGAACCTGCTTCCCAGCCTGCGGACAATCTTCATCCAGCTCAATTCCGGCGTGCCACTCTTTGATGTGCTGGTCGTGATATCCACGGAGAAGTATGGGGAGATATCCTCTGAATTCAGGAAAGCGGTGCGAAAAATCAATACCGGGGCATCTCAAGTGGAGGTGCTGGAAGAGATGGCAGCAAACAATCCTTCCCTGTTTTTTCGCAGGGCAATCTGGCAGATCGCCAACGGGATGAAGTCAGGAGCGGAGATCAGCACCATCATCCAGCAGGCCATCAATGCCCTCTCGCAGGAGCAGGTGATTGAGATCCAGAGGTACGGCTCGCAGCTCAATCCGCTCGCCATGTTCTACATGATCATGGTGGTTATCCTGCCGTCGCTCGGCATGACGTTCCTGATCATGATCCTTTCGTTTTTTTCCGCTTCTGAATTTCTCACGAAGGTCATCTTCTTTGCGCTGTATGGGGCTGTCACCTTTTTCCAGATCATGTTCCTCGGCATCATCAAGACAAAGCGGCCGAACCTGCTGGGGGCCTAGATGTACCGGTTTTTCGCATATCTGGTGCCGGAACGCGCCCGGCGGCATATCCAGCGGCTGCTGGCGTATGCTGATGTGCGGACACGGGCAGACACGTTTATCGGGTTCATCCTCATCTTCGGGCTGGCGGCCGGGCTGGTGGTGGCATGGAACCTGTGGGTGCTGTTCCGCCTGAATCCGGTGCTGTATTTTATCATCGTATTCATCAGCATTGAGGTGGTGGTGTATACCCTGCTGGCGCTCAGCATCGGCAAAAAGGCGCGGTACATTGAGATGGTGCTGCCTGACGCGCTCCAGCTCATGGCATCAAACCTGCGCGCGGGGCTGACAACAGACCGGGCATTATTGCTCTCTGCACGCCCCGAATTCGGGCCGCTTGCCGACGAGCTGAACAAGGCAGGGAAAGAGATCGCTACCGGAAGGGAGATCAGCGAGGCGCTCAAGGAAATCACCGCCAGGGTAAGATCAGACATCCTGGACAGGACTATTTCCCTGATTGTGAGCGGGCTGCGCTCCGGAGGAGAGCTTGCCAGCCTGCTGGAGCAGAACGCCGCTGACCTGCGCAACCAGGACCTGGTTGACAAGAAAATCAGGAGCTCGGTGCAGATGTATGTGATATTCATCTTCGCTGCGCTGGGGATAGGAGCGCCAGTGCTGTTTGCGCTCTCGTCCATCCTTGTGGACGTGATTTCCGCAAACCTGAACGCGGTGTTTATCCCGCCGGAGGTGAGCGCGCGGATCCCGATATCGGTCTCGGGCATCCAGGTGAGCAGCAGCTTCATTGTCCAGTATACCCTGCTCTCGCTGGTGACTTCCGTTGTGCTGGGGTCATTGGTGCTCGGGCTGATCAGCAAGGGAAAGGAGCGGGAGGGGATACGGTACATCCTGATCCTGCTGGTGCTCTCCCTCTCAGCGTATTTCGCGGTGCGTACGGTGCTGCAGGCGCTGTTCTCGGGATTGTTCGGGATATGAGGAAGAACCTGAGCCGCTTTTATGGGCAGTGTCCTGTTATGTTTAATTCAGAATTCGGGCTAAACGATAGAAACCGAAAGATTTATTCTTGTGAAGCTTGGCCGTTATGTAATCTTACATAATCTCCATTCCTAAGTTCAGTTGGTTGGCCATTCAGATACGCTTTTGTTTCTCTTGGAAGATTTACAAATGTGTGCCCTTGAATTAAAACTCCCGGCGCTGCATGGCGATCCCAATCTTCAAGAACAACATTATAGCAAATTGCATAACTCTTGGAACATTTTACTTGCAATTTGCTATTTAGCGAATCTTAACGAGATTCGCTATTATTTTCTCCTTGCCGTGTGCCCT
>JACQNA010000027.1 GCA_016203335.1 Candidatus Woesearchaeota archaeon | reverse complement strand
TCTATTTTTATTACTTATAAGTAATTATTAGCGGGAGTCATAATAACAAATACGGAATCAAGTGCATCTTCCTCGCACGAAAGCACAGAGTTTTCTTGTTTGGATGGCAGCCTCACACAAAAACCTAAAGCCTTTTATAACCATAAAATAAAAGAGCAGGCATGGAGCCCCCAGTTAAGCAGGACATCATCGAGATTCTCTCCACAGTCATCGAAATTCTCTCTGCCGGCGGAGACAGCAGCGGGGTAAAGGAGCTCTCCAATCACACCATCCACAACGCCTCAACCTACCAGGATGAGGATTCCATCGCCATAGCAGTGCTTATCTATGCCCTGGCGAAGCTGCTCGCCCGGGGAATCGGCATCCAGCGCATCCCGCTCCTCATCCGGAAGGCGCGCGATGCCCTGCAGCAGGGCAGGGATAAGGTGTACCGATCCAGCATCAAGCGGGCGCTCCGCGAGATTGCGCGGAAAGATGCCCAGTTTCCCATGTACATCGGCGAGGTCATCACGCATGCAGAGATCAAGAAAGGGGAAAAGCTCTATGAGCACGGGCTTTCCCTGGCAAAGGCGGCAGAGCTCCTCGGCATCACCCAGTGGGAGCTGATGCAGTACGCCGGCAAGCAGGAGATTGAGATTCCCTTCGCAGCAACCGATCTCCGGAGCAGGATTCAGCTTGCGAAAAGGCTCTTCGGTGCACCATGAAAGCGCTGGTATTTGACGCAGGCCCAATCATCAGCCTGACGATGAACAACCTGCTCTGGCTGCTTCCGGAGCTGCAGAAGCGGTTCCAGGGAAAGTTCATCATTTCTGCTGCGGTTGAGCATGAGCTGGTGGAAAAGCCGCTGCAGACCAAGCGCTTTGAGTTTGAGGGATTCCAGGTGACTGAATATATCAGCAATAAGACCCTGGAGGTCTCCCACGAGGTGGCGGAAGAGAAGACGCTGCACCTCCTGAGCATCGCCAATTCCTGCTTCCAGGCAAACGGCCAGGATCTGCGGATTGTGCAGTTCGCGGAGATGGAAACCCTGTTGCTCGCCAAGATGATTGGGGCAGATGCAGCAGCCATTGACGAGCGCACCACCAGGCTGCTGATAGAGGATCCGAAGAAGCTGCACTATATCCTCGAGCACAAGCTGCACCAGAAGGTAACCATGCAGAAAGGCAGTCTCCGGGATTTCCACCGGCATGTCGGCAGCGTGAAGATTATCCGCTCTGTCGAGATGGGGTATGCTGCCTACCGCCTGGGCATGCTGGACCGCTATATCTCTTCACCAAAGCAGAAGAAGCAGCTGCTCGACGCCATGCTCTGGGGCATCAAGCTGGACGGCTGTGCAGTCTCCAAGAAAGAGATTGCTGAGATGATGAGGATGGGCTAGCGCTTGAATGTCCCTTCAACCGCGCGCTGGAGCTTTTTCTTGTCGCGCTGGAATTCTTCCTGCTCCCGCTCAAGCTGCTCCAGAGAAGCTTCTTGCTGCTCCAGCTCTTTCGCTTTTTGGAGGGCCTTTGCTACTTTCCGCTTCATGGGGAAGAACAGGAAGGAGCAAATATTTAAGGATTGCCTTTTTCCACCACCTAAATCTTTAAAAGTTACCGCTTGCTCTTCCGCCGCATGATCAAAGGCCAGGTGATTTCCGGCGAATTTGGCAGAATTCTCATCCGCCAGAAGGCAGGTCAGCACATCGAGATCGGCGAGATTCTGGTTGCAGATACCACTCGCGGAAAGATTCTGCTGGAAGTATCTGACCTCCTCTATGGCTCCCAGCTCTCCCAGCAGAGCCTGGAGATGATTTCCGGCATGAAGCTGGAGGAGGATATTGAATTCCAGTTCTTTGACCAGGCGCAGCGCTCCTACACATTGGCTGCCTGCAAGCCGCTGCTTGCTGTCCAGGACGGCAGGGGGATGCTCTCCAAGACCATGCCGAGCTTTTTTTCAGAGGTGCGCGAGATAACAAAAGAGGATGTTGCCTTCCTCACCACGCCAAAACATCCATTATTTCTCGGCAAGCTCCGCTCCGGCAGCAAGACGCTGGATGTTGATATTATCCTGGATGGCAGGGACGTGTTCTCTCATCATATCTTAATTGCAGGAACAACAGGCAGGGGAAAAAGCGTCCTCGTCGCCAACATCATCTGGGATACCCTGGAGCATGACTATTGCAGCATCCTGGTGCTGGATCCGCACGACGAATATTACGGCAGGGACAAGGCAGGCCTCAAGGACCACCCAGGCAATAAGGTAGTTTATTATTCCAAGAGCGCTCCCCCGGGCTGCCGCACCCTGAAGATAAACCTGAAGAGCGTAAGGCCGCAGCATCTCAGCGGTGTTGTCCATCTCAGCGATCCCCAGCGCCAGGCAGTCTCCATGTACTACCGCACCTACGGCGAGAGATGGGTGGAATCCATTATCCTGGAGAAGAAGCTCAACGTGGAGTTCTTTGAGGCAACGCTCGCTGTTATCAGGCGCAGGCTGATGTCGCTGCTCAACATTGACTTCATGGACAATATGTTTGTATGCAGGGGGATATTTGACTTTAAGGCAGGGGAAACAACGATTGATGATGTCTGCGCTGAGCTCGAGCAGGGAAAGGCGGTGATTGTAGACACCTCCACATTCTCCGGCGCGGTAGAGCTGCTCATCGGCAGCATGGTCGCTTCAGAGATATTCAACAGGTACAAGAGCTACAAGATCAAGGGCCAGCTTGCGGATAAGCCGGTTGTCTCTGTTATCCTGGAAGAGGCGCCCCGGGTGCTCGGCAGGGATGCCTTGGAAAAGGGGGGCAATATCTTTGAGACCATTGCGCGGGAAGGAAGGAAATTCAGGGTAGGATTAACCGCCATTACCCAGCTCCCCTCGCTCATTCCGCGGGAGATTCTCGCCAACATGAACACCAAGATCATTCTCGGCATTGAGATGGCGCCGGAGCGGCAGGCGATCATTGACTCTGCCTCCCAGGACCTCTCGCAGGACAACCGCACCATTGCATCATTGGACAAGGGAGAGGCGATCATCACCTCTAATTTTGCGCGGTTCGCAACCCCAATCAAGATTCCCTTGTTTGAGGAGCGCGTCAGGGTGCAGCAGAAAGGGGGAGATGTGGAGTTTTCTGAATTGAGGTAGGTTAATAGTTATTATGTTCTATGATTATCGAAAGATTTATAAATGAGAGGACAATCAAAGAGAACATGAAGAAATCAGAGCAGGTCATCAGGGAAATGCTCTTCCAGTGCATGGAGCAGAAAAACAGGAGGCTGACGCAGCGGGAGCTCTCTGCCAAGATAGGCACGTCGCTGTCCAATGTCCATCACGCCCTCCAGCCGCTGGCAAAGATGGGTGCTATCACCATTAATCGGAGAAGCTTCATCATGGTGAGCCCCAGGAAGATCCTGCTGTATTGGGCATCAATGAGGAACCTGCAAAAAGATATCGCCTATGCAACACGGGTTGATGAATCAGTGAGCGCTATGGAAAAGCGAATGCCGGGAGATGCCATATTTACTGCATATTCCGGGTATAAGCTGAAGTTCAAGGATATGCCCGCTGACTATTCTGAAGTGTATGTGTATGCAGAGGACATTGCAGAGATAAAAAGAAGATGGAAAGGGGATGGCAATCGGCCGAATCTGTTTGTCTTACGGAAGGATAAGAATATGGAACGGTATGGAAAAACAGCGACAGTAGCGAATCTTTTTGTGGATTTGTGGAATCTTCGGGAGTGGTACGCCAAAGATTTTCTGAGGGCGTTGGAGGCGAAGCTCAATGGAATATTGGAATGACCTGATCACCCAGAAAAGCTGGGAAGCCCTGCAGAAGCTGAAGAATGTGCGGTTTGTGCTCATCGGCGGATGGGCTGCATATCTCTGGACACGATCGCATAAGTCAAAGGATGTTGATATTATTGTGGATGTTGATGAGCTGGAGAAGATAAAGAATGATTTTATGGTACATAAGAACG
>JACQNA010000033.1 GCA_016203335.1 Candidatus Woesearchaeota archaeon | reverse complement strand
TACTACTATTAATATGTTACTATTTTTAACCACAGGGAGGTTTCGTCAGGCCGCAGAGTTACTCAAGTGAAGGAGATACGTCGGGGGATATGTTTATAAATGTAGGAGGAGATGCGAGCCGGATGGCAATGAAGCGGATAGTGGTGGTGGAAGCGGACGAGCCGAGGATGAAGCAGGCAATCAATATTGTCCGGCAGCAAAAGATTGCCGAGGTGATTATTCTCGGCGCTGAGCCAGGCGCAGGGAACCAGCTGGATCGCGCAATAGAGATGCTCCAGCAGGGCAAGGCAGATGGTGTTGTTGCAGGAGTAAGCTATCCGAGTGCAGCGGTGATCCGCGCGTCATTCAAGGTGAAAAAGGGATTGGTGTCAAGCTTCTTTGTCATGAGAAAGGGAAAAAGGAATATGCTGTTCGCTGATTGTGCAGTCAACATCCATCCGGGCGCAGAGCAGCTCGCGGAGATCGGGATGCAGGCAGCGGCATCTGCCCGGCAGCTCGGGCTTGACCCGGTCGTGGCGTTTCTTTCCTTTTCCACCAAGGGGTCCGCGCAGCACGAGGAAGTAAGCAGGGTGCGGAAAGCTGCCGAGCTCGCGCAGGCAGCGCTTGATGTTCCGGTGGACGGCGAGCTGCAGCTCGATGCAGCGATAAATCCGGAAGTGTGCAGGGTGAAATGCCCGGAATGTAGGGTGCAGGGCAGGGCAAACGTGCTCATATTCCCTGAGCTGCAGAGCGCGAACATTGGCTATAAGCTGGTGAAGGAGCTTGCCGGATTTCAGGCAATCGGCCCCATCCTCCAGGGTTTGCAGAAGCCGGTCAACGATCTCAGCAGGGGAGCAGATGTTGAGGAGATTGTCGAGGTCATCCGCATGACTGCGATGCAGGCGGAAGGCAAGTAAACGGGAAAGCGGGGTGCCGTCTAATCTACGGGACTTTCAAGTTATTAATCAGCATGGCTTCCCATGTATCGTCGTGTTCATTCGAACATCTCCGCATAGTTATAATGTGATAGTTATATTGTTATCTATAACTATGCAAATCTTTCGGTTGGAAAATTCAGGTTGCGTATTTTTAAGAAGAAAGCATGGAAAGGATAAATTTTGGAAAGCTGACCCTAAGATAAGGTGGTTATTGCTTAGAGAAGATTCTCAACAGGCCTTACCAACCTAAAGTCTCTCATGCAAACCCTTGCCTACGTCCTGCCAATGCGATAGCCGCGGAAAGCGAAACATATATATAGTAAATTGTGCGGTGCATAGCGCATGAACAAAAGAGGGCAGCCGACAGGAGCGAGCGCTGCATCATTGGTACTGTTTATCCTGTTGATCATTATTTTCTACATCCTGTTTCTGCCGCCGGAAGAGCGGAAGGACCTGCTGGACAAGGAAATCGAAACCAGAGGCAGCAGCGCAAAGGCAAAGACAGACTATAATAACACCCTGCTCCAGGAGCACATCGGCAGGATAGATTTTGTGAGCAGGACTGCATTTGAGCATAATGTGCCGTCAGTGTACTTGGTGTCCAGTACGGGAGGGCAGACGATCAAGAGCATCAATCCCTTTTACATCAAGAGCGGGGTGTTTGACACCAAGACAAAAGAGGTTTCCTTCGCCATTGATGACCTGGCGAACACCAATAATGTGCTGCTCTCGTTCGCGGCAAAGCTGCATGTCGGCAGGCTGCTCATCAGCCTCAATGGCGAGCAGATATTCGAGAGCGAGATTGGCCAGCTCACGGTTGAGCCGGTAGAGCTGCCCAAGGAGCTGCTGCTCGAGGACAATACCCTGCTGTTCAGCGTATCATCGGTAGGAGCAGCATTCTGGCGCACCAATGAGTATGATCTGGCAAATATCAAGGTTACTGCGGACATCACTGATGTTTCCGGGCAGGAGAGCAGGAATGTGTTCCAGCTCACCGGGACAGAGAAGTTTAACCTGGACAATGCCTATCTCCGGTTTGTGCCAGACTGCATGCAAGG
Organism: Candidatus Woesearchaeota archaeon; assembly: GCA_016203335.1. Lineage (GTDB taxonomy): Archaea > Nanobdellota > Nanobdellia > Woesearchaeales > JACQNA01 > JACQNA01. The sequence continues at coordinate 6,307 of JACQNA010000033.1, read as the reverse complement.
CAGTATAGGCAAGCTTGACATCCTGCTCAACGGCCATAATGTGTTCTCCGGCATCCCGGACTGCGGCTCATTGTCGCGGAAGATTACCATTGACAATGTCTTCCTCAACAGCGGGGAGAACTCAGTGACCTTCAAGGCAAGCAAGGGAACGTACTTGATTGACCAGATTCGGGTGAACACCCAGCTCAAGGACACCAAGTCAGTGACCACCTTTTTCCTGGCAAACCAGACAGACATGGATTTCCTGGCTAGCGGCAAGAAGAATCTCTTCCTGCAGGTTGACTTTGTGGACGACAATGAACGGAAGCAGGGGGTGCTCGACCTCAACGGCAAGTGCAAGTACAGCTTCAACCAGGTTTCCCCCACATTCAAGACGCAGGTCCGGAACGACCTGGAGTGCATCAAGAAGGGCAGCAATTACCTGGACATCCAGCCGGAAACCAGCCTGAGCATCGTGGAAGCGCGGATATTCTTTGAGGGCAAATAGGCTGTAGTAAAGTTTATATAACAAGATGTCGCAGAGGCAATGATAGAGCAGTAGCTAGAGAAAAAGAGGAGCATGGCGACAGTAGCTGAGAAACAAAGAAGAAAGGATCTGCTAAGAGAGCGAGAACGGCAGGTTGATTTGAAGCGGAGTTTAGAGATTGCTCAGACGCTGCGTAGGTTTAATGAGCCTCAGAGACCGTTATCCAGATTGGTTGATGCGGAGCAGAAGATAGCGCAGCAAAAGATTTCTACTGGCGCAAAAATCAAGGCTGGCTTGGCCAACACTTTAGGAAAAGGGATAGTCAAGGTAAAAGATAGGTGGGTGTCATCGGGATGGCGGGCGGTAAAAGGTCACGCTGCAGCAGCCGGCACCGCGGGATTGGCGCTGGCCACCCCATGGAAGGAAGAAAGCAGGAAACAGCTCACCGAACACGCTTTTGATTGGGTCATCTGGATTGGACTGGCGTATTATTTGTTTGACCGCTATGTGTGGGGATTTAACAATCTAACCATCTTCAAATTCTGGATTAATGTTGCTATTGCAATATTTCTCCTGATGTTAACCTTTGGAAAAGGGCCCTTGGTTGTCGCGTTGAGTGTTTTTTTGATGGTCATCTGGGGATCGTCGCTGAATGGTATCGCGGGATTTGGTTTGCCGTACATCTCGGAAAGTATGATAATGGGTGTGGCTGTCGCAACAGCCATATTTTATGGCATTGCAAAATGGAAGGGAGTTGATGTCCGGGGCATAGTTGCAGTATTGGTGACATTCTATCTGCAAACGGGCGTTCTGCGGTTAGTCACTGAATTTTTCCCAAGCATTGTTACTTCCCCGCAGACAAACTGGCTGTTCCTTGCAGAATTATGGCCGTATTGGTTTATTTTCGGGCTGTACTACGGTCACCATACTGAGAAAACATCAAAGATTGCGAGCCTGTTTACGTTTATATTTGTTTTCTTCTTCTTATTCTCTTTTATTGACATTGCGTATGAAAGAGGCGGATTCAATTTTTTTGGTGAGGAAACCCTGCTGAAGAACCAGGCAGCATTACAGGAGCAGAGCGAAAAGCTTGCAGAATCACGTGCGCGCAACTTTGATATTGTCGCCGCTCCGGCTACCTGCGCAATTGATACATTGCTTAATCCCAAAAAATACGAAGGATACAGCGATTGTGTGGAGAAAAAGCAGAACCCCCCTCCACCGCCCTCAGAGGAAGACCTGCTCCGCGCCTCAAAGAAAGACAAGCATCCAAGGATATCCCTCTTTTTCATCCCGGTTGATGAGGGAAAGCGGATTGACAACCTGGAGAATACGGCAGAGCAGATTGGAAACGTGAGGATTGAGGCGGTGCTCACCGGAGTGGCGCAGGCGCCAAAGGAGATTATCCTCTCCTGCAGCGTCAATAACGGCGGAAAGGTGGCGCCGGAAAAAACATCTGCAGAGCGCAGCGTGGCATGGAAGGAAACTGTCACCTGCATCCCGACCGTGCCGCTGAAGAAAGGCAGCAACGATGTGTCTATCAGGGCAAAATGGGCGCAGCTTGCAGAATCTGATTATCCAGTCTATTTCATGGAGGAAAAGGCGCTGGATGATGTCCTGCAGCGCGAGCTCGGCAAAATATCCTATTCCAATGCGCAGAAAGCCTGCAAAGGCCAGGTGCTCTGCCTGCGCGACCTGGAAACATCAGCATACCGCCGCATTCCTGAGTTTGGGAAGATGTTTGCGGAAGACCCGAACTGGGACATGCGAAGCAGGTATGATCCCGAGCCCGCAGCGCTGATCATCGGGACAGAATTTCCCCCGGTAATCCCGCTCGCCGCAGGAAAGGAGATTGATTTCAAGCTGAAGGTGGCAAACCTCCAGCCAGACGGCAGGATTGCGGCAATCAAAAGCATCAAGATAACCATGCCCGGCTGGATAGAGCCTGCAGAAGGCTGCACGCTTTTGGAAAAAGCAGGCGACCATTATGAGGTTCCCCAGGAGAACTTGCAGGCAGACTGGCTCAGCGTGCTGCCCAGCCCCTCGTTAAAAGAGCAGAAAGACGTGCTCGGGCAGTGCAAGCTCAAGATCACCCGGATTCCCGTAGAAGATTTCCCCAGCCTTTCCACCCTCCAGAGTGCAGCATTCCGCGCGACCATGGATTTTGATTACGAGCTCCGCAGCATGTTTGCGGTCAGGCAGGGATAACATGAACAGGCTTATCATCATCGGTATCGCACTGGTGCTTATCGGCTGCCAGGGCGCTGGCCTGGCGAATACTGCAGATTTCCGCACAGGGACAGATGGATTAGAGATTGCATTCCTGGAGAACGCCCCTCCCAGCGAGCTCTTTGCAGGAACAGGCGCTGCTCCGAGCGAATTTCAGATCGGCATTGGGCTGCGGAATGCGGGGGCAGCAGACATTCAGGACGGAGTGCTGTTCATAGACAAAGTGGAGTTTTTCACCCTGGAAGGGAAGGAGGCAGGCAGCAAACAATTCTTTGCGCCGCTCGCAGGAAAGAATGCAGGCAATCCAGTAGGCGAGTATAAGGTGCTGTTCTTCAATGCAGCGAATACCGGGACAGATGCAGAAGAAAAGATTGTCACCATAACAGCGCATGCCTGCTACCGCTACCAGACCACAGCCTCAGTAGATATCTGCATTGACACGACCAAGCCAGGGCCATTGGATATCGAGAAGAGCTGCGAGTCCAACAAGGTGAATTCCCTGGGAAAAGGGCAAGGCGCTCCGCTGGCAGTTGCAGAGGTCAAGGAAAGCATCATTCCCCGGCAGGAAGGCAATGAGCTGCGCCTGGATATTGTGTTTGAGGACGAAGGTGACCGCAGCGACAACGAGAAAGTACGCCGCTATACCGGCAGCGGCTGTGAGGGAGAAAGCAGCATCTTTATTAAGGATATCCGGTTCTCTGATTACAGCATCAAGGAGCTGGGCAGCAAGCGGATCGAGTGCAAAGGGGTTGGATTTGACGGCAGGGAGCTGAAGATGGAAACAACTGCTGCAACAGGCGCTGATCCTGAAAAGGAGAATAAGATAGTGTGCAGCGTGCTGCTGGAGAAGACCCTGAATCCTTATCTTACTCCATTAATCATCGAAGCGGAATATGGCTACCAGACCGAGGTGGAACATACCTTTAAGATGATCAGCCCGGAATATATTTCTCCTGATACCGCCCGCTTGCCTGCTGCATTTTTTGCAGAGTTCTGCACCACAATCGCTCCAAAGTTCCATGACCTGATTGTGCAGTACAGCGCTGAATTCGGCATTGATCCCTGCCTGATCATGGCAGTCATCGAGCAGGAATCTGATTTTGACCAATATGCGCGATCACCGGTTGGCGCAGAAGGGCTGATGCAGCTGATGCCGGCAACGCAAAAAGAGTTAGGGGTAACCAACCCTTTTGAGGCTGCACAGAATATCCGCGGGGGAACACAATACCTGAAGAGCCATTTTGACCGGTTCAGCGCAAAGTATGCCCGGGAAGAGGCGATCAAGATGGCAATCGCCGCCTATCATGCAGGATTTAAGGGGGTGAATAGAGTGGTGGAGCAATACCCTGCTAACTGGCTGGACGACCATCTCACGATGTCTGATGCAACAGCAACCACTAAAGGTATCCTCACAAAAGACTACACCATCCAAGTTATCGAAAAATGGAAAAAGTATCGGGCACAGGCAAAGGAAAAGGTTTAAATACGATGTCACCCAGAGGCAGAATCATGCAACAGAAGTGGATGATGCCGGCATGCGCTCTTCTCGCACTCTTCATTATTTCCGGCTGCCAGGCATTAGGCAGGCAGCGGGAGGCAAGCCTAGTTGATACCCGATTCCACCAGGGCACCATTGGCATGCAGATGCAGTTTGTGCCGGGGAATCCGCCGACGATTGTCTATGATGATCCGGCATTTGACCTGCGCCAGCCGGAGATGCAGGTGCTGCTGGAAGTCAGGAACAGGGGAGCATTTGATGTGGGGAAGAGCACGGAAAACCAGCCATTTGGGCTTGGCTATGTCGCCCTCTCTGGCTATGACCAGAGCATCATCCGCTACCTGCAGCCAGCTACTCCCAATGGAATAGTAAGCCTTGCGGTGGAGGGCAAAAGCAGGTTCAACGCAGAGGGCGGATTGCAGGTTCTGGAATTTCCCCCGCAGGACCAGATTGCCTCTATTGTGGAGCTTCCTGAAGGGGTGAATACCTACCGCCCAAGATTGCAGGCAACTGCCTGCTACCAGTATGAAACCATTGCAGCTCCAGTTGTTTGCGTCGATCCTGATCCCTATCGCGAGGTGATTGACAAGCCCTGCCGGGTGGGAGGCATCGCCGGCTCAGGGCGCGAGCTGGTCGCTGCAGTAGAGGGCATCGCTGGAGGCCAGGGTGCGCCAGTCACCATATCAAATATCCAGGAAGAGGCGCAGCGCAACCGGGTGCAGTTTGAGATCAGCGTCAGCAACACCGGCGGAGGGAAAGTGGTGGACTGGGATTCCATCAACAGCCTCTCCTGCCCATTCGGGCTGAACTATCAGCAGCTCGACAACATCCAGTATGAGGTGAGGATGGTCAATCCACTGACTGGCTTGGAAGAGTCCTTGGTATGCGAGCCGCTGCAGCTGAAGATGTATAACAACAGGGCTGTCCTGTTCTGCAGGACCGGCAGCAATTTTGACTTTTCCGGCCAGACTGCATATCAGACGCCGCTGTATGTCCGGTTGCAGTACGGCTATATGGACGCGGTATCCAAGAACATTGAGGTGCGGAGGGCATCATGACGATAGATTTAAATAGGAACAGTGCTTGAGGCAGTTACCCATGAAACCGGTGATGGCTGTTCTGTTGATCCTGGCGATGCTCGTGATTGCAGGCTGTACTGGGGGAGAGGATACAACAACCGCGCCAGATCCATTTGTCGGCAGCGATGATGGGTTAGTGGCTGATTTCCAGCCCATGGGCCTGGATGAGGATGGCGTCGAAACAGTGTTTGAGGAAGACGCATTTGATGTGGTGGTGAATCTGAAAAATAAAGGAGAGTATGATGTCCCCGCGGGGAAAGCATTGGTGCGGGTACTGGGCATTGACACTGCACTGTTTGGCATCACCAATCCGCTGAAATCCAATGCAAACGCCCTGGAAAAGATATCGGAGTTTAACACGATTGGCGGAGAGGAGGACATTGATTTCGGAAAAGCCAAGCTGCAGTCTATTGTCGGCAGCTTCCTAGACGCCACTTTTTTCTCCCATGTGGATTATGAGTATGCCACATTCGTGAATGTGCCTGCAGCCTGCTTCAAGTATGACACCAACGATCTTACTATTTGCGATATCCAGGGAAGCAAGCAGGTGTTCTCTTCCGGAGCGCCGGTCAGGGTGAGCAGCGTGGAGGAAGACATTGCGGGGAACAAGCGGATTGCGCTCACCTTCCAGGTAGACAATGTCGGTGGAGGGAGGGCAACCATCCCTGCCAGCGAATTCCTCTCCCGGTTTGACCGGGTAAGATTCGGCTTGTCCGAGCAGAACTGGGAGTGCAAGTCAGCAGGATCATCAACAGAGGCAAGATTTACCGGCGCCAGGGCGACGATCCGCTGTGTCTCTCCCCCATTGAATCCCGGCGACCTGTTCACCAAGCAGGTGACGCTCCGCCTGGATTATCTGTACCGGGGCACAATCCAGCATACGGTCAGGATAAAGAAGAATCCGAGCAGGTAGAAACGATTGCGTTCTGCGATGATGTTATGATTATTCCTGCCCTGCCAGCACAATCTGGCTGAGCAGCGCTTCCAATTGGATGAACTGGTCGCTGCCCTCAGTCAGCCGGAACTCGATCTCCC